>NZ_KV799346.1:0-43159 GCF_001809925.1 Corynebacterium sp. HMSC064H12
GGCATGCGGACACACTTTTCTTTACTTAACCCTCTAGGGCGGGCTTACGCTTCACCAGAAGTAGTTTGCTGCACAGTAACCGGCTGCTGGCGAAGCGCAAGCCGTCCTAATGGCCCTAATGACTCTAATGCCCTGGTGGCCCTGTCGATTTTGGTGGCTCTGGCGGTCTTTACTGCCGTTGACAGCCTATCTTTCTGCCCATATGATTGGTGACATGACAACAAAGGACGAAGCCAAGCAGGTAGATAACGCTAACCAGGTAGAGGATTCCTCCCGCTCCACCGGTGGTGTGTACTCGCAGGAGGGTAAGGACTTTAACCGCGACACCCGCTATATCAACGACCGCATTGTTAAGAACGGTCGCGAGGTAGGCGACGGAATTAAGACGTGGCCCGTTGAAGCCGGTCACTACCGCCTCATCGCGGCTCGCGCGTGCCCATGGGCACACCGCACGCTTATTGTTCGCAGGTTGCTCGGCTTGGAAGATGCAATTTCAGTCGGAATTCCAGGGCCAGTGCACGATGCCCGCTCCTGGACATTCGACAAAGGCCCAGGTGGCCGCGATGAAGTACTCGGCTACGAGCGCCTGCAGGAGGCATTCCTCAAGCGTTTCCCGGACTACCAGCGTGGCATTACTGTTCCGGCCATCGTCGAGATCGAGTCGGGCGAGGTCGTGACCAATGACTTTCCCTGGATCACCTTGGACTTCATTACCGAGTGGACCGAGTTCCACCGCGAAGGCGCCCCGGATCTTTACCCGGTGGAGATGCGCGAGGAAATGGATGAGCTTATGCAGTTCATCTACACCGAGATCAACAACGGCGTCTACCGCTGTGGTTTCGCAGGCTCGCAGGACTCCTACGACAAGGCTTACGACCGGCTGTTCGATGCCCTAGACAAGGTTTCTGAGCGCTTAGAGACCCGCCGTTACCTCATGGGCGACCACATCACTGAGGCCGACATTCGCCTTTACACGACCCTGATCCGCTTCGATGCCGTCTACCACGGCCACTTCAAGTGCAACCGGAGCAAGATTTCCGAGATGCCGGTTCTATACAACTACCTGCGTGATCTCTTCCAGACTCCGGGCTTCGGCGACACCACTGACCTCGTCGATATCAAGCGCCATTACTACGAGGTCCACCGCGACCTCAATCCTTTAGGGATTGTCCCGAAGGGGCCGGAGCTCTCTGACCTGCTCCAGCCGCACGGCCGTGAGGCCCTTGGTGGCAGCCCATTCGGTAACGGCACCGCCCCGGCCCCAGTCAACCCAGATCCCGTTGAAGAGGGTCACCGCATCGAGGATCTCGTCGTAAAGCACTAACGTGCGGGGGCGTGTCCACGTACCCTTAGAGACATGCTCAAAGTAGGACTAACCGGCGGCATGGGCAGTGGGAAATCTACGGTCGCCCGTAGGTTTGCCGAGCTCGGTGCCGTCATCATCGACGCTGATCAGATCGCTCGCGACGTCGTCGAACCCGGGGAACCGACGCTTGCCGAACTCGCCGAAGCTTTCGGCGAGGGCATTTTGCTTGACGACGGCTCCCTCAACCGCGGCGAGCTTGCGAAGCGCGCCTTCGTATCCGCGGAGAAGACGGAGCTGCTGAACTCCATCACCCATCCGCGTATTGAGCAGCGCACCGAAGAGCAGTTCAACGCGGCAGGTGACGCCATCATTGTTTTTGACTCTCCGCTGTTGATTGAAATGGGGCAGTCGGAAGCACAGGACCTCGTCGTAGTTGTGCATACCCCGGTGGAGGTCCGTCTCGACCGTCTGGTGGAAAGCCGCGGTGTAGACCGAGAGGATGCGAAGCAGCGCATCGCTAAGCAAATCAGCGATGATAAGCGCCTGCAGTTCGCCGACGTAGTTCTGGAAAACTCAGGCACCGAGGAGGACCTCGTGCGCCAGGTCGACCGGATTTGGGAGCGGATTATTCAGCCGCTGAATCAGATTCGTCAGCTGCAGGCCGGGCAGCAAGATAATCCCGCAGCCGGATGATAGCCTCCTCAATCACCTCGGCGCGCTTGCAGAAAGCGAACCGCACCAGGTAGCGGTACTTTTCTGACTCTGGGTCATCCACAAAAGCGGTGACGGGGATGGCTGCGACGCGGCATTCCTTGACCAGGCGGGTGCAGGTCTCCAGGGCGTCGCCAAGCCCCCAGCTCGAGACATCGGCGACGACAAAATACCCTGCCTGCGGCGTGAAGACGTCGGCGCCAAGGCCCTCCAACCCATCGGCGAGGAGCCGCATGTTGCCCTCGAGCTGACCCGCCAGCTCGTCCACCCATGGGGCACATTCCTGCAGGCCACGGGCGACTGCGGGCTGAAGGGGAGTGGCGCCGACATAGCTCAAGAACTGCTTGGCCTTGACGACGCCATCGAGTAGTTCGGTCGGGGCCAGCGCCCAGCCGATCTTCCATCCGGTGACGTTGAAGGTTTTTGCGGCGCTGGACACGACAATGGTTCGCTCGCGCATGCCGGGCAGAGCGCTGATGGAAGAGTGTGACAATCCGTTGAAGTACAGGCGTTCGTAGACTTCGTCGGCAAGCACGAGTAGATTGTTTTGCGATGGCGACATCGGCGATGGCCTGCAAGTCCTCCTCCGTGAGGACGGTGCCGGTGGGGTTGTGCGGCGAATTGATGATAATCATGGCCGTTTTAGCGGTGACGGCATCGGCAAGCGCGCTGCGGTCGAGCGACCAGGAGCGTGCCGTGCCGGAAGCTGCGGGGATGAGCGGCACCGCGGTATATGTGCAGTTAGCCAGTGCGATGGCGGCTTTGTACGAGTCGTAGTACGGCTCGATGACGATGACGTGGCTGCCGGGTTCGAGATGCCCCAAGGCGGTGGCGGCAATCGCCTCCGTGGCGCCGACCGTGACGAGGCATTCGGTGTCGGCGTCGTAGACCTGCCCCGTGCGGCGGGCGCGATCGGCGACGATAGCCTCGCGGAGCACCTTCATGCCGCGGCCGGGGCCGTACTGGTTGTTTCCTCCAGCTATCTGATGTCGCGCCTCCGCGAGCACCTCCGCCGGCCCATCCCAATCGGGGAAGCCCTGCCCAAGATTGATTGCCTCGTGCTCGGTAGCGAGGCGGGACATGGTGGCGAAGATGGTCTCGCCGAAGGGGCGCAAGCGGGAAACTGTCATGGTTTCACTGTAGGCGGGAGTTTGCGGGCTTGTTGCGATTCCCCATCGGCGAATCGCGGCTGGCGGCCAGCAGTTGCACCGACTGCCGACCGCCACCTGGTGCGCTAGTACATGTAAATCTTCGCGTTGTTGCCGCCGGTGCACACGACAACGTCGTCTTGTGTGCTGCAGCTGAGGTCGTAGGTCTTCCCGGTCGCGGGGCTCTTGGCCTTGATGTTTGGCTGCAGGTGGTCGCGGATATTGTCCTCCGAGGCGTTAAGCCCCTCGGTCTGCTGGTTGAAAACGGCCTTCGCAAAGTCGCAGCTGGTATTCGGGCCCGCCGCGATGAGGTTGAGGCCGTACCCATCGCCGTAGATGCAGGTGGTTGCCTGTTCGCCGGCCGCCATGAAGGTAGATCCCGGCGAGGGGTTGTTGTAGATTTCAGCGGTCATGTCCTGACGAAGCCGGCTCCCGTCGCCGTTGTCGCCTCTTTCGCTTGACGACGTCGACGCGCCACCAGTCTCCGCCGTCGATGTATCGCCTCCCTGGTCCGGTGCAGAACCGGTTGGGTTTGGCGTGTTGCCCGAACTCTTGTCAGACACGCCATCCTCGGTCTGAGTAACGGTAGTGGTTTCAACCGGAGCAGCAGATTCGGGCGCTGCTTCAGTTTCCTGTGTTGAGCAGGCGGTGAAAGCCAATGCGGTGGTAGCGAGGATGCCGGCCACAAGGGCTCGGTGTGAGGTTGCTTTTCGAGTGGTGGAACCTGGGCGAGTCGTAGCGGGCGTGTGGACTGGTGTGCGGCGCGAAGTGTTCATAGGCGCCAGGCTAGTTGCTGTTCGGTCAGTTTTCATTACAAAATAAATAACAATTTGGCAAGTGGATGGCTGTTTATCTCGCGATATCGGCTGTTTATCGCTGCTTATTGGCGTAGCCAACCGTTGGATTCCATTCCCAAACTTTCTGACAGGCAGGCCATCCTGGTTTATAGTCCACGCGGGGACGGCGCTTTTGCACCCATCGAATTGCCTGCTCGATCTCGTCGAGGACGCTGTCGAGATTCCAATTGATGCATGAGTCTGTGAACCGCAGGACTATCCAGCCGTGCAGCGTGCCGGAGTTGGCCTTCCAGCGATCTGCGATGAACGAGTCCTCGTTAGCGTGGTACGTCTCTGAGTCGACTTCGATAGCTATTTTCCACTGGTCAAGCAGGATGTCGAAGCAGTAGGGGCCGATGTACTGGTTCATTCGGATGCGGTACCCGCGCTTGATTAGTGGACGGGCCAGCTTGCGCTCGAGTTCGCTGCATGAGCCGATTGGCGTGGTGGCGATGGTTTCACGCAGCCAGGCGGGAACTTTCCGCATCCGGCTGAGGTCGTGGTTGAGTCGCTTCTCGCCGTCCCGGCCGGCGTAGTGTGTTTCCAGGATTCTGCGTGCATAGTCTTTTGAAGCTCGTGCTGCCCAGAGTGCTTCGACAACTGGGAGGCCATTGATGCTGGTGTAGGACGGTAGGCGGCTGTGCCTAATGGAGAAGGTCTCGGCCTGAACTGATCCCGCGCCTTCTGCCTGGATAGGAAGTGTCAGGGGAAGTCTCAAGTGGATTTGAGCTGCGCTTTTACCGGTTAGCGCAATGCTTTTGTAATGCCCCGTGATTGCTCGGGCGACTGAGGCGGGAGAGTGGTCGTCAATGTAGAGGCCACGTACCAATTTAATTAGCCTGCCTTGTTGTAGGAGGGCTCTGGTCTTTTTCTCTCCGATGCCGAGTGCACGCAACTCGGCCGTGGTGAAACTTCCCATGGTCGGGACTCTAAGCTTTTTCGGCCCAGGGGATTTTCTGTGAGAGAGGCTCCACGTCCAATCTGTGGACAACTTTCAGGGTGTGGATAACCCAGGCCTCCCGCAGCCTTGCAGCCTTGCAGCCTCGCAGCCGCAGCCGCGGACCATCGATAAGACGGCTTGCGCTTCACCAGGAGTCAGTCCATGCGCACTAAGGGCCAGCTGGTGAAGCGGAACCCGCCTTTGCTGGCCTGGCAGCGACTTTATGCCAGCCTTGTCCAAATCTGTGCCGATTTTAATGTTGGTCCGGAACTCGACAGCCGCTCCTAAGCCCCTGGGCCCCAGCCCTGGACAGCCCAAAGCCCCAGGAAGTAACGTAACCAGCCGCTTTCAAGACAGCCTTCGCTACGCTGGGAACTATGGCATTTGCAGCAGAGCAACCCGTCCTCGCGCACTCGGAGTTCCGTCCCGTCGGTGAAGTCGAGCGCGCTGAGGGAAACTTCGAGGTCATCAGCGAGTTCGAGCCCTCGGGCGACCAGCCGCAGGCAATCGCGGAACTGTCGGAGCGCCTAGATAGAGGCGAGCGCGAGGTAGTCCTGATGGGTGCCACGGGCACCGGTAAGTCAGCCACCGCAGCGTGGTTGATCGAAAAGGTGCAGCGGCCAACCC
The DNA here is from genome assembly GCF_001809925.1 of Corynebacterium sp. HMSC064H12. Taxonomy (NCBI): domain Bacteria; kingdom Bacillati; phylum Actinomycetota; class Actinomycetes; order Mycobacteriales; family Corynebacteriaceae; genus Corynebacterium; species Corynebacterium sp. HMSC064H12. The sequence continues at coordinate 5,569 of NZ_KV799346.1, forward strand.
TCGTCATGGCACCGAACAAGACGCTTGCGGCCCAGCTGGCCAATGAGCTCCGCAGCCTGCTGCCAAACAACGCGGTCGAGTACTTCGTTTCGTACTACGACTACTACCAACCCGAGGCCTACATCGCGCAGACCGATACCTATATTGAAAAGGATTCCTCCATCAACGAGGACGTGGAGCGCCTGCGCCACTCGGCTACTTCAGCGCTGCTGTCGCGTCGCGACGTAGTCGTCGTCAGCTCTGTTTCTTGCATCTATGGCCTGGGTACCCCGCAGTCATACCTCGACCGTTCGGTGTGGCTGAAGGAGGGCGAGGAAGTCGACCGCGACCAGTTCCTGCGCCTTTTGGTGGACATTCAGTACGCCCGCAATGACATTGCCTTTACCCGCGGCACCTTCCGAGTAAAAGGTGACGTGGTCGATATCATCCCGGCCTACGAAGAAAAGGCCGTGCGGGTGGAGTTCTTCGGCGACGAGATTGATTCGCTGTACTACCTCAATCCAGTCACAGGCGACGTCATCGACCAAGTCCCTGAGCTGCGCATCTTCCCAGCTACGCACTACGTCGCAGGCCCGGAGCGGATGGAACGGGCCGTCGCGGACATCAAGGCCGAACTCGCCGAACGCCTGGCGGATCTGGAAAACCGGGGCAAGTTGCTGGAAGCACAGCGTCTGCGCATGCGCACGGAGTACGACCTCGAAATGATTGAACAGGTCGGCTTCTGCTCCGGCATTGAGAACTACTCGCGCCACATCGATGGTCGCGCGCCGGGCTCGGCCCCCGCGACGCTCATTGACTATTTCCCGGAGGACTTCCTCACCATCATCGATGAGTCGCACGTCACCGTGCCGCAGATTGGCGGCATGTTCGAGGGCGATGCCTCCCGTAAGCGCAACCTCGTCGACTTCGGTTTCCGCCTCCCATCGGCGTTGGATAACCGCCCGCTGACGTTCGACGAATTCGATGCCCGCGTGGGCCAGGTCGTGTTCATGTCCGCAACGCCGGGTGACTATGAGCTCGAAAAGACCGGTGGCGAGTATGTGGAGCAGGTTATTCGTCCGACTGGGCTGGTGGACCCCAAGATCGTCGTTAAGCCTACTGAGGGGCAGATCGATGATTTGATCGGCGAGATCCGAAAGCGCACCGAGCGTGACGAGCGCGTTCTCGTCACAACCCTGACGAAGAAGATGGCGGAGGATCTGACCGACTACCTGCTCGAAAATGGCGTGCAGGTGCGGTACATGCATTCGGATGTGGATACGCTCAAACGCGTTGAGCTGCTGCGGCAGTTGCGTCTCGGCGAGTACGACGTGCTGGTCGGTATTAACCTGCTGCGCGAGGGGCTGGACTTGCCCGAGGTTTCGCTGGTGGCAATCCTCGACGCCGACAAGGAGGGGTTCCTGCGTTCGGAGCGCTCGTTGATTCAGACGATTGGTCGTGCCGCGCGAAACGTCTCCGGCGAGGTGCACATGTACGCCGACAAGATCACCGATTCCATGCGGTTCGCCATCGACGAGACGGAGCGCCGCCGCGAAAAGCAGATTGCTTACAACACTGAGCATGGCATCGATCCGCAGCCGCTGCGCAAGAAGATCGCGGACATTCTGGATCAGGTCTACGACAACGCTGACACCGATTACGAAGGCAAGACCGGTGCGGCCGCTGATGCGCTGCTCTCGCGTGCCGACGGCTCGGGCGCGGCCGATGGTGCTAGCGGTAAGCAGATGCCGAGGGCGGAGCTCGAGGCGCTTATCGCGGACCTGTCGGAGCAGATGGCCGCGGCTGCGCGAGAGTTGAAGTTCGAGCTCGCGGGGCGCTTGCGCGATGAGATTTTCGACCTCAAGAAGGAACTTAAGGGGATGATTGAGGCCGGTGTCGAGTAGTTTTTTGCTACTGTTGTGGGAAGTAAAACAGTGTATTCGCGAAAGTGGCTCTGGCCAGTGGGTTCGGGGCAACGACGGCGTTACGCACGATGAACTGTTTTAATGCAACTTCCACAGTGAGGGATAGTTTTCATGAGTGATTACAAGACCATTGTTGTCGGCACGGATGGTTCTAAGTCGTCGCTGCTCGCAGTAGAGCGCGCTGCCTCGATTGCCGCGGCTTTCGATGCCACCCTGGTTATCGGCTGCGCTTACTACGAGACTGCAGAGGATGCGTCCAAGACCCTGCGCCAGGATTCGGTTCAGGTCCTCGGTGATGACCCGGCTCAGAAGAACCTGGCTGCTGCTAAGGAGGCCGCAGAAGCCGTCGGCGCTACCAAGGTTGAGACCGAGGTTCGTTCCGGCTCCCCGGTTGAGGCTCTGATGTCTCTGGTCACTGACCGTCGCGCTGACCTGCTGGTGGTTGGCAACCGCGGTATTAACTCGCTGACTGGTCGTCTGCTGGGCTCCGTGCCGGCTGATGTTGCTCGTCAGTCGGACTGTGACGTCATGATTGTTCACACTGTGAGCTAACAAAACGGTGAGCTAGTAGTTTAGCTTTCGCTTTAAACCGGCATCTCTTAGTTGAGGTGCCGGTTTTTCTATTGCCGGCCGGTGATAATCCCTTCTTCAACTACAAAAGGCCAGCTAATTCCGTTTCTGGTTAAGACCTGGTTGCGAAGGGATTCAGGAAGAATTTCGGTGCGGCTGCCGTAGCCCATGAGGTACTCGTCAAAAGCGGGCAGTCGAAGCGTCAGTGAAAGCGCGGCTTCAAGCTCGGCTTCAGTTACGTTCTGCTGCCATGTCGGCATGAAGTACTCATTTTGCGCGAGATTTTCGCCGATGAATTCTGTGCCAGTTGGCGCGTCCGGAGAGGCAGAGGAATCGAGGGAGAAAGGAGCTATTAAGTGGTCGATAAGCTTAAAGGCCTTTTTCGCTTGAGTTTTCGTCAGCCCCAGCCACCACGCGAAGTCAGCTACACAGATAGGTCCGCGGGAATTAACATAGCGCCAGGCAATGTCGGCCAGCGTGGATTCAGCTGAGTGTTCTGTGCTGGAGCCCTCTGTGGTATTTGCTGAGAGGCCGTCTTTGGACGTTACGTCGGCAAGCAGGACGAAGGTATCTTCGGATCCTCTTCGTGGCCCTTGGACGACAGCGCCTTCGCCGCCGAATGTGCGCAGTATGTGAGGACCTCTTTGTTCCGTGGGGTCTATTCCATGATCTGCGAAAACCTCATAGGCTTCAGTCCGAGTCAGCGGGTCGGACAGGCCACGTGAGCGCAATTCGGAATGAAATGCTGCCCTTGCGGTCTGCACATCATCTTGAGAAAGCCCGAGTGTCGTACGACGTCTTGCTGCTGCCTTTTCGATGCGCGGATTCGTCAACCTCATAATTGCTCCCGCGTCTTGCGCTGAAACAAAGTGCAGGGTGCCTCGTTGCGACCAACAGCGAACGATGTCGTAAGAAGAAATGGCTGCTAAAACATCGTCGGTGGTGCTGCCACTGCGCAAGGCGATGGCATCAACACCGTTCGAATAATTCTGTCCTTGCAGAGCAACCATGCCATGCGTTGCTGATAATGCAGGCGACTTGAGGTTTGTATTCCAATCGCTGCGTGCTTGACTTGCAGCTAACCCCTGGGCAATGAGACGGCGTGCGCGAAGTTCAGCTAGCTGAGGTAGATAGTTTTGGGACATTATGTCTCACTCATTCTGTACGGCACTATCCTCGTCATTCTAACCATTGCAGCTCCGGCAAAACGCCCGACTGCTGAGGCGCCACAACAATTAGCCCCTGGGTCGCACGAGTCAGTGCAACGTACAGGTCCTGTAGCCCCTGTGGGGATTGCGCCACAATCTGGTCGGGCGCAACGACGATGACCTCGTCGAATTCCAGGCCTTTTGAGGTCGTGATGTCGTAGACCGCGCAGTTGGTGAGTTTGCTGGGGCGAGTAGCAGGTGCGTCATCGGCGGCACTAGCCCCGCCAGCACCATCAGGGTCACCATCTCCATCAGCTCCACCACCGAGAAAATCCCGCACCTCCGCGCGCGTGGCTTCGAGCAACTCGGCGGGCGCGATCACAGCGACCAGGCGGTCCGGCTGCGCAACCTGCTCCACATGCGCCAGAGCCTCCGTCACGGTGCGAGCCTGGACAGGCTTGCGGCCGGTCGCGCGGATCGACTGCGGTGCCTCCAGCTCCGGATCAATCTCGGCCAGGACGCTGGCGGCGACCTCCATCACCTCAGCTGGGGTGCGGTAGTTGACGGTCAGCTCGTGGAGATGCCACCTCGAGCCGATGATGGGTTCCAGCACATCATCCCAGGTCGCGGCACCTGCGGGGGAGCCCGTCTGGGCCACGTCGCCGACGAGGGTCATCCAGCCGTTGGGGCTGCGGCGGCGCAGCATTCGCCAGGCCATCGCGGAGAGTTCCTGAGCCTCGTCGACGATGACATGGCCGTAGGCCCACAGACGATCCGCCGCCGCCCGCTCGGCGGTGGATCGCAGGTCGCGCTCACGGTGGCGTTCGGCCAGTGCCTCGGCATCGATGACGTCATACGCTGACAAAATCTCGGCCTCGAAGCCGTCGTCAAGATCCTGGGATGCAGAACTGGACAGGGTATCCAACGCGCCCTGCGCTTCCTCGACGCGGGCCTGCCAATCCTCTTCATCGGCCTCCGCGTCACCAACTGGGCCGAGGAGTTCCGCCAGCTCGTCGAGAAGCGGGGCGTCGGAAGGCATCCAGTCGGTGCCTTCCGGCCGGTAGAGAGCCTCGCGCGTCAGCTCGTCGTAATCGGTGGCGGCGTAGTCGATGGCCTCGCGAGAGCTCAGCAGTTCCGACAGCACCCGCTCGGGTGTGAGTGCGGGCCACAGCTCATCGAGGATGTCGGCAACTGCTCCGGATTCGTCGATTTCGTCGCGTAGATCGGCAATGTCGGTCACGGACAGCAGGTTTTCGCCGCCCAGCGGATCGGCACCGATGACCTCGGCCATCTGTGCGGCCAGGAGCTCCACCACGTGATCGCGGAAAATCGGGCGAGCCAGATTGTGGGGTTTACGAGTCCTCCGCGCACGCGTGCGTGCAGCTTTCACCATGTCAGGTGTGATCGTCAGGGTGATGTTGTCGTTCCGGACTTCAAGAGGTTCCGCGGGCAGCTCCTGGTAGGCCCGCACGGCCTCACGCAGGATCGTGAGCATCTCAATCGAGCCCTTAACTTCCTGCGCAACCAGGGGTTCGGGGTTGTGCCCGTCGATAAGCGCGTTGGAACCGCGCACGCCGGGGTAGAGATCGGCAATGGTGGTCAGTACCACGCCCGTTTCGCCGAGGCTCGGCAGCACGCGCGAGATGTAGTCGAGGAAGGTTGTGTTCGGGCCGATGATGAGGACACCGGTTTTCGCCAGTTGATTGCGGTAGGTGTAGAGAAGCCACGCGACGCGATGCAGCGCCACCGCCGTCTTGCCCGTGCCGGGACCGCCCTGGACGACCAGGGTGCCGCGGGTGGAGTCGCGGATGATGAGGTCCTGCTCGCGCTGAATGGTCTCCACAATGCCGCGCATATGGCCGGTGCGCGCTTGATTCATGACCTCCCGCAGCACCGATTCGCCACCGACGCCCGCTTCAACTTCGGTCTCGTGTGCGCTGTCGGCTTCCTCGCCGGAGAGCCATTCGTCGTCAATGCTGCGGACCTTCCGGCCGTGAGTGCGCAGGTGTCGACGCAGACTGACTCCCTCGGGATGCGCGGTCGTGGCCAGGTAAAACGGGCGCGCGCCGTCGGCACGCCAATCCATGATGACCGTGCGGTAGTCGTCGTCTTCATCGGACAGGCCGATTCGCCCGATGTATCGCTTATCGACGTTCGCCCCCGGCCCTTCCTCTGACAAAGGATTGTCGGGGTCTGTGTCATCGATATCGATTCGACCAAAGACCAGGCCAATCTCGGCTGAGCGGTAGCGGTCCAGATTAGCCTGTAGTCGGTGGTATTCCACCTCGCGTTCAACGCGGGCTTGCGGGTCTGGGTCGTCGATGAGCATGACCTGGCGCAGGTACTCTTGGTCGCGCTCGCGTGCCCGGTCGAGGAAGCTGAACGCACGGTCGACGTAGGCTTGTTCGGCAGCGAGGGTACTCTCTTCTTCTCGCTGTGGTGCTGAACTTGCCTGGTCCGGCAGACCTGCCTGGCCAGTGTGGCCAATGCGGCCTGTCTGGTCCTGCCCGGGCTCGGATGCGCGCGACGCCAACCTGGTCTCCTCAACGAATCGCAAAATTAGTGCTAACTGATGTGCTGAATGAATATAAAAATATGAAAACGCTCCCGCACGCGTAGTGGCGTGGGGAGCGTTTAAGTATACCGCTTTAACTGCGGCAGCAAACTTACTGCAGGCGCTTCTGCGCCTTCTTTGCGGACTTCTTGGCCTCCTTGGAAGCCTTGGCTGCGCGCTTGCGCAGTTCCTTGCGCTGCTTGCGAGTGTCCTTCTTGAGATCCTTGCCCAGGTCCTCGGCATAGTCGCGCGCGTCCTCAGCGAGCTCGGTGGCCTTGGCAATCCAGTCGTCCTTGTTGTCCTCGACGTAGCTCTTAGCGGTGTCGAAGGCGTCGGTGAGCTGCTCGCGCCAGCCGTCCTTGTTGTCCTCGACGTATTCACGAGCGCCATCGGTGGCCTCAGAAGCGCGGTCGCGGAGCAGACCGGCCTTTTCGCGGACGTTCTCGCCGGCGGAAGCGAAGGCTGCGCTGATTTCCTCAGTGCGCTGCTCGGTTTCAGACTTGGTCGGCAGGGCAGCCTGAACCTTCTTGTTCAGCTGCTTGCCAGCCTTCTCAGCGCGCCAAGCGACACCCGGCTTGCCGTCGGTGTCAGCAGTAGCCAGGAAGAGGCCGCCCAGCAAACCGATGTCGGTCAGGAAACCAGTGCGGCGAGCTGCCTTCTCCTTCGAATCCTGGGTCTCCCAGAATGCGTGGCGAGCCAGCATCGTCGGAACTTGTGCAGCGACCAGAGCGGTGGCGGACAGGCGTGGGGCCTTACCCAGAGCGTAGAGGGAACCCGCAGCAACCTTGGTGCCAGCGACGACCTGGACAACCAGCTTCTCGCTATTTGGCACGTACTTGTTGTACTGGTTCGGGGTTACGGAGCGGACGCGGGCAATTAGGTCGCGTGCGCCCTCTTCATGATCCTTTTGGTTCATCAGCGTGTCGACACCGTCGGCAACGAAAACCGAGGCCAGCATTGGTCGGGCAAACTTGCGAATCATCTAAATTCCATCTCCTTTGTCGTCCAGGTGAAACCGTATTTTTGGCCATCTGGTCGCTGTAATTCACTATTAATCCTACGCAGCCCGGCCTATTTATGTCGCGGGAATGACAAGTTTTTCAGAAGCTGCGGCACCATCCAGCACTACCGACCACGCTCATCCAGCGCTACCAACCACGCTGGCGCCAGTTCTCGACCTCGGGGCTCTCGACACCAACTGTGGTGTCTTTGCCGTGGCCGGGGTGAATCACCGAGTCGGCGGGGTAGACGCGGAAGACACGGCTCTCGACATCGTCGATAAGCTGCGTGAAATCCTCGGGCGAGTACGTTTTGCCGACACCGCCTGGGAAGATGCTGTCACCGACGAAGAGGTGGTGTGACGGGGTGTCGTCGGAAAGCGCGCCGGCTTCCTTGGCGGACAGGTCGAGGCAGAGGCCGCCCTTGGTGTGTCCGCGAAGGATGAACGTGGGCAGCGTGATGTCCTCGCCGAACGTGATGGTCTCGCCGCCGTCGAGCTGCTGGTCGGCGGGCTCGGGAATGTCGGCAGCGTCGAGGCTGGACGTGATGTGGCGGGCCGGGAATGACTGCAGGAGCTCGCCGAGCGCCTGAACGTGATCGCCGTGGGAGTGCGTGGTGACAATCGTGCGGACCTGCGCGCCGACGTGCTCAACCAGGCGGATTAGATGGTCGGCGTCGGTGGCGGCGTCGATAAGTAGGGAATTGTCGGGCTCGCGGGAGTCGACCAAAAGGTAGACGTTGTTGTCCATCGATCCGACGGAGGTCTTATAAATAGTGACATTGCCGTAGTCAATGCGCTCAACGCCGCGCGTTCTCGGCGAGTTGGAGTAAGGGCTGATTGTAATGTCGTCGTTCATGCGCCCCAGGGTAATGAGGTGTCTGTCGGCGCGCTAGGAGCGCAACGTAACCACGAGTCTCTGAACACATGTGCGAAAAATTGGTTATGGACTGTAGACTAGTCGGCAGTGAATCGTCGACGAATTGAGGTTTCCCACTGTGGCTGAACGTCTAGTGGTCAGAGGCGCCCGCGAGCATAACCTGCAGGGTGTTGACATCGATTTGCCCAGAGACAAGATGGTGGTTTTCACAGGTCTGTCGGGGTCGGGTAAATCGTCACTGGCATTTGACACAATTTTCGCCGAGGGCCAGCGCCGTTACGTGGAGTCGCTGAGCTCCTATGCGCGCATGTTCCTGGGGCAGATGGAAAAGCCCGATGTAGAGATGATTGAGGGGCTCTCGCCGGCGGTGTCGATCGACCAGAAGTCGACGAACCGCAACCCGCGCTCGACCGTCGGAACCATCACTGAAGTGTATGACTACCTGCGTCTTCTCTACGCGCGCACCGGTACTCCGCACTGTCCGACCTGTGGGGAAGTAATCTCCTCACAGACTCCACAGCAGATCGTCGATCAGGTCATGGAAATGCCGGAGGGCACCAAATTCCAGGTCCTCGCACCCGTCGTGCGCACGCGCAAGGGTGAATTCGTCGACCTGTTTGAACGCCTCGCATCCGAGGGCTACGCGCGTGTCATCGTCGATGGTGAAATGCACCGTCTAACGGATCCGCCGAAGCTGAAGAAGCAGGTCAAGCATGACATTGACGTGGTCATTGACCGTCTCCAGGTGAAGGAGTCGCAGCAGCGCAGGCTCACCGATTCCGTCGAAACGGCGCTTCTGCTTGCCGACGGCGTCGTGGTCATCGACGCCGTCGGGCTAGAGGCGGACGACCCGCGTCGAACCCAGCGGTTCTCGGAGAAGATGGCCTGCCCGAATGGGCACCGTATTGCTATCGATGAGTTGGAGCCACGGTCGTTTTCCTTTAACTCGCCGTATGGTGCGTGCCCGGAGTGTGACGGTATCGGTACCAAGCTGGAGGTGGACACGGACCTGGTGATTCCAGATCCGTCGCTGCCGACGATTGAGGCGATTGCGCCGTGGCGGCAGACGCTGAACAAGAAGTACTTTGAAAAGCTGGTTGAAGGCCTCGCCACCGAGATGAGCTTCGACCCGACCACGCCTTTCGAAGACCTCACAGCGCCGCAGCGCAAGGCCCTGCTGCATGGTTCCAGCCACAAGGTCACGGTGCGTTACCGCAATCGCTACGGCCGTACTCGCCAGTACACCGCACCTTTCGAAGGCGTGATGCCGTACCTGCACCGCAAGCTGTCACAGGCGGAGAGCGACTCTCAGAAGGAGCGTTTCCAGGGGTACATGCGTGAGGTGCCGTGCCCGGCATGTAGCGGTACTCGTTTGCGTCCGGAGATTCTTTCGGTGACGTTGGATTCGGCGGAGTTCGGGCAGAAGAATATTGCCGAGCTGACAGAGCTATCGGTTCACGATGGCTCGGCATTCCTGAATTCGCTGACTCTGGGCAAGCGCGAGGAAATGATTGCCGGGCGTGTTCTGCGTGAGGTGCAGGCTCGTCTGAAATTCCTGCTTGACGTTGGCCTGGATTATCTGTCCCTGTCTCGTTCGGCAGGCACGCTGTCCGGTGGTGAAGCGCAGCGAATTCGTCTGGCCACACAGATTGGTTCGGGGCTCGCTGGCGTGCTCTACGTCTTGGATGAGCCCTCGATTGGTCTTCACCAGCGTGATAACAACCGTCTAATCAAGACTCTGAAGAACCTGCGCGACCTGGGCAATACGCTGATTGTGGTCGAGCATGATGAGGAGACGATTCGCGAGGCCGATTGGCTGGTCGACATTGGGCCAAAGGCCGGTGAATACGGTGGACAAATCGTCTACCAGGGTGAACCGTCTGGCATCGTTGACTGCGAGGAATCACTGACAGGTGCGTATCTCTCGGGTCGTCGGGTATTGGCGGTGCCGGAGAACCGTCGTGCGATTGATAAGTCGCGCATGGTGACGGTCAAGGGCGCTCGCGAAAACAACCTGAAGAAGATTGACGTGAAGTTCCCCCTCGGCGTGTTGACCTGCGTTACGGGTGTTTCCGGGTCCGGCAAGTCCACCTTGGTCAACGAAATCCTGGCCAAGGTGATGAGCAACGAGCTCAACGGTGCTCGTCAGGTGCCGGGTCGACACAGCCGCGTGGAGGGGTTGGATCAGCTGGACAAGCTGGTGCAAGTTGATCAGTCGCCGATTGGTCGCACCCCGCGTTCCAACCCAGCGACGTACACCGGTGTGTTCGACAAGATCCGCAACCTCTTCGCCGAGACGCAAGAGGCCAAGGTTCGTGGCTATAAGCCCGGTCGATTCAGCTTCAACGTCAAGGGCGGCCGCTGTGAGGCGTGTAAGGGCGACGGCACCATCAAGATTGAGATGAACTTCCTGCCGGACGTCTATGTGCCTTGCGAGGTTTGCCACGGCGCGCGCTACAACCGCGAAACGCTGGAGGTTCGTTACAAGGGCAAGACCATCGCTGAGGTTCTGGACATGCCCATCTCCGAGGCAGCGGAGTTCTTCGAGCCGATTCAGTCGATTGCGCGTTATCTCAATACGCTTGTCGACGTCGGCCTGGGCTATGTCCGTCTCGGGCAGGCGGCAACCACGCTCTCGGGTGGTGAGGCTCAGCGCGTGAAGTTGGCCAGTGAGCTGCAGAAGCGCTCCAATGGCCGGACGGTCTACATCTTGGATGAGCCGACCACGGGGCTGCATTTTGAGGACATCCGCAAGCTCATGTTGGTGTTGCAGGGCCTGGTGGACAAGGGCAACACCGTCATTGTCATTGAGCACAATTTGGATGTCATCAAGTCTGCGGATTGGATCATCGACATGGGGCCGGAAGGCGGCTCCGGCGGTGGCACCGTGGTTGTAGAGGGCACGCCGGAGGATGTCGCGAACTGTTCCGGCTCCCACACCGGGCAGTACCTGAAGCCGCTGCTTAAGTAGCTTAGGTAGTCGGCTCGTTTCCGTCGGAAATTCCAGGACCGTCGGTGCGGGTGATGCCTTCCATTCTGTCAGCAGCGGGGTCGGCATCTGCTGCGCCGCTCGCACCGGCAGCGTCGGCAGCAGCGCCGGCAGCGTCAGTATCGCTGGCGGTGCCGTCACGGTCCGCTGCCGCTGGTCCCTCGGCATTCTTCTGCTTCGCCCCGGAGACCGCCATGGCCAGCAGGATCAGACCACAGCCGAGGAACGCCAAGGCGCGGATAACGCCATCGAGCGTTGCCATGTCGTAGAAGATCAGCTTGACGATAGACAGCGCCGCAATGGTCAAACCCGCTGCCAGTCGCGCCGGAATGTGGTGGAACCTCTTCGATAGCACCAGCATGCCGGCAATCGTGGCCCAGAAGATACTCAGCAACATGTGTGCGGCGTTGAAGCTCACGCCAATAGTTGTAAGCAGCACGATAAATGGCATACCCAGTGCAGCCAGGCCAATCAGTGCAAAAGCTGGCGGTAGCTGCGACCTCGCTGCCGTCACGGCCAGGCCGACATCGGCGCACAGCAGGAACAACAGCGAAAGCGTTTCTGCCCACGTTGCCGAGTAATCAGCTGCGGCACCGGCATTCAACGCTGCGGGCAGGATGTAGAGGTGTACTACCGTTGCGCCGAGCAGCCAGGTCAGTGCCGCAATCTTTGTATATGGTGCCACGGCATCCTGGGTTGGTTCAGGAGCCTGTAGTCGTGCGCCAATCGCGCCGTGCTTCGGTGCTGTGGCCAGCGCCCAGACAAAGAGCGCGGCACCGATGGAGATTGGGATGAGACCCCAAGTGTGGGTTCCAGTATCGGCTCCTGAGCTCCTTTCCGGGCCTGCCACCGCGAGCGCTAGCCAGGGCAGAATTGCCGTGGCCAAGGCCATTGGGGCGAGATAGCGGAAGATGGCACGGTTCCAAAGGAATACTGCAGCAATTGCGATGAACAGCACGAATCCGCCGTAGAACAGCAGCCAGAGGCTGGAGGCGGACTGTGTGGCGTTGACCATTGGGACTGCAGCTACAACCGGAGTCGAGAAGGCAACTACTGACGTGATGGTGACCAGATCGTCTTCCCAGGTGCTGGTTTCCGAAGGCTCGTCGTCAAGCTCGGGAGTGAGTTGGCGAGCCATCGCCAGCGGGCCGAACTGGGCAAACACGAAAAGGGCAATGGTGAGTGCGGCGATTGCGGGCATCACCAGTGCATTGTTGGTCGTGATTACGCCGATGAGAACGTTTGCGCCGAGCAGGAATGCGACTACGTACTTCCGGAAGGGGACGTTCAGGAGGCAGACGATAGCGGCGATGACCATCAGTTGAAGGGTGATTTGCGCGAGCGAGGAGCTCAGCGGGCGGGCGTGGAAGTCGAGGCCGATCGTCGCCCACAGCATTAATCCGGTGTTGATTGTGATGGCCCACGCGGCGGTTGCACTCGACTTTGTCCACCGCGCGCCGTATAGGCCGACGGCGGCGAAAGGCAGCATGATGACCAGCGTCGCCGCCACCGGAATCCAGTCGAGGAGGTAGGACATCGACATCGTTGTCAGGTGCGCAGCGGCTAGCGACGTCGCAATCAATGCCGTTACGCCAGCAAGTGGTGCTTGACGACGGTGCGCTCGCACAGCCGCGACCGCGAGCACGGTGGCCAACAAGTAAGCCAGAACCACACGACCGGCCGGTCCAATCAGACCGGATTGGATTGCAACCGCGACGAAGAACGCGATACCGGCAGCGGTAATGAGACCACCGAAGATGGCAATAATCTTGATGATCGCCTTCTCGTTGCGCCACCAGGGTTCGCGGGGCTCGCGAGGTTCACGCGGTGCCTCCGGCAGCTTCGGCGGCGGGGCCGAGCCGGTTGGGGAAGACTGTGGCGAGGGGGAAGACTGCGGCAAGGGAGAAGACTGCGGCGACTTCGAATCCCGCCGCCACTGGTGGGCAGAGGGGAAGCCGAACATCGGCTGCGCAGTTGCGCCGCTCTGTGGCAGGGGAGCTGGTTGATTCCGCCAGTCCGCTTGTGCTGGCGGCGGTTGCGGATTGTGTTGAGGTGTCCCTTGAGGTGCAGCATGGGGCGGCGCTTGAGGTGCTGGCGCAGATTCCGCTCCCGTAGTGTGAGGCGCGTGCGGTACGGCCGGGGCCTGCTCGCTTGCCTGCGAGAGGCGTACCTGCCAAGTATGAGTCAGCTGAGCCAGACGAAGCGAGCTAGCTTCGAGATCTGCCAGAGCATGGGAAAGCTCTGAGACGGAGTCGCCGGTCAGGACAAAATCGCCGGTCGGAGGCTTGTCGTATCGGGCGGAATGCTGATTAGGATCGGTGTTCTCGGCTTTAGGGCCAAAGCCGTTGGAGCCAGTATTCATGGTGACGACTTTAATCGTGTTTGGCCTAAAAACTATGGAGAGAATCTACCAATCTGATTACAATTCGGATTGCACTTTTAAGTGCTCGGTAGGGTGCCGGGGAGCTGGTAGTGAATAACCTGGCGCAAAAGCCGGTTTTGGTATGCGAGAACAGCTGTGTTAACATCTCGTCTACGACCGCCAGAATGCGATGCTTGCTGCCTTCGGGGAGCATTTAGTTGCATTCGGCAGCGAAGAGGATTTAAGTCCCACCCTAGGTGCGCCAAAGAACTACGGTAGCGCCGGGGTCCACCCTAATCGGTGATGTCACATCGCACGATTGGAAGGCGTCCTTATACAGTGTGTAGTAATCCGCTGTAGACGCGTGGCTTTTCTTCCTTTCCCGCTTGCTATCGCGGTTTGAAACGAAGATTGTTCAGGTTCAACCTAGGAGGCCACATCAGCGCTGAAGCTCGTATTAACGAGGATATTCGAGTACCGGAAGTCCGCCTTGTAGGACCGAATGGTGAGCAGGTGGGCGTTGTCCGCACCGGTGACGCACTCAAGCTCGCTTACGAAGCAGACCTTGATCTGGTTGAGGTTGCTCCGCGAGCAAAGCCGCCGGTCGCCAAGATTATGGACTACGGCAAGTTCAAGTACGAACAAGCCCAGAAGGCACGCGAGGCTCGAAAGAACCAGCAGCAGACTGTGGTCAAGGAGCAGAAGTTCCGTCCGAAGATTGATGACCACGACTACGAAACCAAGAAGAACAACGTTGTTCGTTTCTTGGAGAAGGGTTCGAAGGTCAAGGTCACGATTATGTTCCGTGGCCGTGAACAGTCTCGTCCAGAACTGGGATTCCGCCTGTTGGAGCGTCTGGCCGCCGATGTCGAAGAGTACGGCACCGTCGAGTCTCGCCCGAAGCAGGACGGTCGCAACATGACTATGGTCCTGGGGCCGGTTCGGAATAAGGGTAAGAAGTAACCGACCTGACCAGAAATGGTTGTAAACGAGATTTTTGCGCCACGAGCGTCAAAGATCGGTAGGGGAGAGTTTTAACATGAAGCAGAAGACCCACAAGGGCACCGCAAAGCGCATCAAGGTTACCGGTTCCGGCAAACTGCGCCGCGAGCAGGCTAACCGCCGCCACCTCCTGGAGGGCAAGCCGTCCACTCGTACCCGTCGCCTGAAGGGCACCACGGACGTTGCTAAGTCGGACGTCAAGCGCGTCAAGCGTCTGCTGGGCAAGGCTTAATTTTTCAAGTCTCGTCCCAGGGCAATCGCCCTCTTAATTTCACTAGTTCTTAAAGACAACGAAAAGGAAGTATCACCGTGGCACGTGTGAAGCGGTCTGTTAACGCTAAGAAGAAGCGTCGCGAAGTTCTCGATTCCGCAAAGGGCTACCGTGGTCAGCGCTCCCGCCTGTACCGCAAGGCCAAGGAGCAGATGCTCCACTCCAAGACCTACGAGTTCCGCGATCGCCGCCACCGTAAGGGTCAGTTCCGTCGTCTGTGGATTCAGCGTATCAACGCTGCTGCCCGCGCTAACGACATCACCTACAACCGCTTCGTCCAGGGCCTGAACCTGGCTGGCGTTGAGGTTGACCGTAAGAACCTGGCTGAGATGGCTGTCAACGACCCGCAGGCATTCGCTGCTCTGGTCAAGGTCGCTAAGGACGCTCTGCCGGAGGACGTCAACGCTCCTGCTGCTAAGTAAAGCAGCTACGAGGTAACTCGTACGTAGCGTCGGCAAGCGTCTGCTTACTGGCAGTGCGCCTGCCAACATCTTTGAAAAACCACCGTCGATTGGGTTAACGAATAACCTCGGCGGTGGTTTTTCGTATCCGCACTGGCTTGCTGGCGGTTATGAATCCCGAGCCGCATCACTAGGATTAATCACTATGAACTCTGCGCTGTACTTCAACGACGAGCCGTTTACTCCTCGCACTCCGCGAGTCTCGGCGGCTATTCAGCTCCACCGTGCGGCCAAGCGGAAGAAGACCGGTCGCTTCCTCATCGAAGGCTTCAATTCCGTCGATGCAGCTATCCGCGCAGAGGCTGTCGTGGAAATCTTCGTCACCGCTGCCGCCGCCGAGCAGTTCCGCGAGCTGCTCACGGGGTATCTCGAATCGGGGACGCAGCGCAAGTCTGTTTCGCTTATCGACGACTCCGCCGCCCGCTCTTTGAGCGAAACTGTCACCACCACCGGACTCTTCGCCGTCTGCGACACCAATGCGGTGTCCACTTCGTTGGAAGAGGCGATTGAGGTTGGAAAGCAGTCCGGCTGTTTGGTGATTCCGGTGGAGTGCAATGACCCGGGTAATGTCGGCACGATTGTGCGTATGACTGATGCTCTCGGCGCTGGCGCGGTTATCCTTGCTGGCGATTCGGTTGACCCGTTGAATTCTAAGGCCGTGCGTTCCTCGGCAGGTTCTGTTTTTCATACCCCTGTCGCACGCGAGCGCGATATTGACGTCGTTATGGAGAAAGTTAGGGAAGCGGGCTTTACCACCCTCGCCACGGCGATGGATGGCGCTCTCACGCTCGGCGTTGATGCGCTTCCCGACGGTCCCGTCGCCTGGCTTTTCGGCAACGAAGCACATGGCCTGTCGGAGGAGATTACGGCCTCGGCGGGGGCAAGTGTGTCCATCCCTATTAAGGGCGAGGCGGAGTCGTTGAACCTCGCCACCGCAGCGGCCATGTGCCTGTGGGAGACGGTCCGGGGTAAGTAGGAAACCTCGATGGTGAGGTGCGTGCACGTGTGCAGTTATCCTCGACTATGATTGTTCCATCACAAGAACTGATAGTCCTATATAGAAGTGGTTGACACGTGAGCGATTCGCCAAATCCTATCGATCTTTCCGAGGACGCCCTCCAGGCGGCTGCGCAGAAGGCCACGGATGCCTTTGATGCTGCCGGCAATCTGGATGAGCTTTCTGCCGCCCGCCGTGAGCACTTGGGGGATGAAGGGTACATTCCACAGGCTCGCCGCGCGCTGGGCTCCATTCCGAAGGCTGAGCGCAAGGATGCTGGTCGTCGCGTAAATGTTGTTCGCGGAGCCGTCGAAAAGCACTATGCTGAGCGACTTGCGGTGCTGGAGGAAGAGGAAAACGCGCGTCGTCTGGTTGCGGAGCGTATCGACGTGTCGGTGGACACCACGCGGGGTCAGCGTGGCGGTATGCACCCAATTACCATTCTGTCCGAGCAGATCGGTGACATCTTTGTGGGCATGGGCTGGGAAGTTGCCG
The DNA here is from genome assembly GCF_001809925.1 of Corynebacterium sp. HMSC064H12. Taxonomy (NCBI): domain Bacteria; kingdom Bacillati; phylum Actinomycetota; class Actinomycetes; order Mycobacteriales; family Corynebacteriaceae; genus Corynebacterium; species Corynebacterium sp. HMSC064H12. The sequence goes on from NZ_KV799346.1 coordinate 22,199, forward strand.
AGGGGCCAGAGGTCGAAGCCGAGTACTTCAACTTTGACGCGCTGAATTTCCTGCCGGATCACCCGGCTCGTACTCTGCAGGATACTTTCCACATTGCGCCGGAAGGATCCAAGCAAGTGCTACGTACGCACACCTCGCCGGTCCAGGTTCGCACTCTGCAGTCACGTGACCTGCCGATTTACGTTATCTGCCCGGGCCGTACCTTCCGCACCGATGAGCTCGACGCCACCCACACCCCGGTCTTCCACCAGGTGGAGGGACTCGCTGTGGACAAGGGGCTGACCATGGGGCACCTGCGCGGCACGCTGGACCACATGGCCAAGGCGCTGTTCGGTCCGGAGACCAAGACCCGCATGCGCACCAACTACTTCCCGTTCACTGAGCCGTCCGCTGAGGTTGACGTCTGGTTCCCGAATAAGAAGGGCGGCGCAGGCTGGATCGAGTGGGGTGGCTGCGGCATGGTCAACCCGAACGTGCTGCGGGCCTCTGGCATTGACCCGGAGGTGTACTCGGGCTTCGCGTTCGGCATGGGTCTGGAGCGCACCCTGCAGTTCCGCAATGGCCTGACCGACATGCGCGACATGGTCGAAGGCGACGTCCGCTTCACGCAGCCGTTCGGTATCCGCGGCTAATTCACTGACCTACAGATTAGGAGTTTTACTTACATGTTCATTCCACAGTCGTGGGTCACTGAAATCGTTCGCGGCCCAGAGAACACCATCAACCTAGACTGGTCCGTCACTCCGGACGAGCTGGATGAGGGCTTCGTCCGCGTTGGTTTTGAAACCGAGGGGCACGAGCCGCTGGAGAAGGTCGAGGGGCCGCTGGTTTTCGGTCGCGTCGACCACATTGAGGAGCTCGAGGGCTTTAAGAAGCCAATTCGCTTCTGTCAGGTCAATGTCGGTGATGCCAATGGCACCGGCGAGCTGCAGGAGATCATCTGTGGTGCCCGCAACTTCGAAGAGGGCTCCATTGTTATCGTCGCACTGCCGGGCTGCGTGCTGCCGGGTGGGTTCGAGATTTCCGCACGGAAGACTTACGGCAAGGTTTCCAACGGGATGCTGTGCTCCGAAGCTGAGCTGGGCATGACCGATTCCTCCGCCGGTATTCTCACGCTGCCGTCGGCCCCAGCTGAGCTGGGTTCGTGCGCCAAGGAGTTCATCGGTCTCGATGACGAGAAGTTCGAGGTCAACATCACTCCGGACCGCGGTTACGCGCTATCGGCCCGCGGTTTGGGCCGCGAGATCTGCTCCGCCTTCAACCTCGACTTCGCCGATCCGGCCAAAGTCAAGGAGCTGCCGGTCGAAGGTGAGGTCCTGAACGTCACCATCGACGAGGACACCGACACCCGCCGCTTTGGTTTGCGCCGTGTCACCGGCATCGACCCGAACGCCGAGACCCCGTGGTGGATGCGCCGCCGCCTGCTGCTGGCTGGTCAGCGTCCGGTCAACGTGGCCACGGACGTCACCAACTACGTGATGCTGCTGCTCGGTCAACCGATGCACGCTTTCGATGGTTCCAAGATCGCTGGTGGCCTGCACATCCGCAACGCTAAGGCCGGCGAGACTCTGACCACTCTCGACCACGTGGACCGCAAGCTCGACCCGGCGGACGTTGTCATCTGCGATGACAATGGTATTCAGTCGCTGGCCGGCATCATGGGTGGTCTTACCTCCGAGATCGCCGACGACACCACCGATGTGGTCTTCGAGGCCGCCAACTGGTCGCCGCTGCATGTCTTCCGCAGTGGTCGCCGCCACAAGCTGAGCTCCGAGGCTTCACGACGTTTCGAGCGCGGCGTGGACACCGCTCTGGTCGAGCCGGCTCTGGATCTGGCCTGCCAGCTGCTCGCTGACATCGCCGGCGGCACTATCGACACTGGTCGCACCCTGCTCGGTGAGGTTGCCACCATGCCGACTATTGACTTTGCCGTCAACCGCGCCAGCGAAGTTGCGGGCGTTGATTACCCGCGTGAGACCGTCATTGGACGCCTGCGCGAGGTCGGTTGCGAGGTCGTCGACAACGGTGACCGCCTGGCTGTCACTCCGCCGACCTGGCGCTCCGACCTGACCATGTCCGCTGACCTGGTTGAGGAAATCCTGCGTCTGGAAGGTCTGGAAGACATTCCGGTTATCCTCCCAATCGCCCCGGCCGGTCGCGGTCTGACTGAGCGTCAGCTGCGCCGCCGCTTCGTCGGTCACGCGCTGGCCCACAATGGCTACCTGGAGATTCTGCCGACACCGTTCATTGCCAACGATGTCTTCGACGTCTGGGGCCTGGACGCTGATGACCCGCGTCGTAACACCGTCAAGGTCATCAACCCGTTGGAGTCCGACCATGCTCAGCTGGGCACGACTCTGCTGCCGTCCATGCTTGAATCGCTGAAGCGCAATGTTGCTCGCGGCCAGGTCGACCTGTCGCTCTACGGTGTGGAGCAGGTATCCATCGAGCGCGGTAACGGTGTCTCGCCGATGCCGTCTACCGCGGGTCTGCCGAGCGAGGCCGAGCGCGCCGAGCTGCTGGAGTCGCTGCCGGAGCAGCCGCTGCACGTCGCCACTGTCGCCTGCGGTCGTATCCGCCTGGATAGCCCGTGGGGTGACGAGGCCGCGTACACCGTCGCGGACGCCATCGAAGCCGCGCGCATTGTTGCCCGCGCTGCCAACGTCGAGCTGGAGATCCGCAACGCTGAGGTGCTGCCGTGGCACCCGGGCCGCTGCGCTGAGCTGCTTGTCGACGGCGAGGTCGTCGGCCACGCCGGTGAGCTGCACCCGAAGGTATGCAAGGACGCTGGTCTGCCGGAGCGTACCTGCGCTATGGAGATCAATCTCGATGCGTTGCCAGTGACTGAGCACCTGCCGGCGCCGGTACTCAGCCCGTTCCCGGCTGTCCACCAGGACGTCGCGCTTGTTGTCAGCGATGAGGTCTCCGCCGCAGAGGTGGAGAAGACTCTGGTGGAGGGTGCTGGTGAGCTCCTCGAATCCATTCGTATCTTCGATGTTTACCGTTCCGAGCAGATGGGCGAAGGCGTTCGCTCACTGGCGTACTCCCTGCGTTTCCGCGCGCCGGACCGTACGCTGAAGGAAGAGGAAGCTTCCGCAGCTCGCGAGGCGGCCATTGAGCTGGCCACTACCCGTCACGGCGCTCAGCGGCGCGGCTAAAAGGGGAGACCCCGGGGAGAGATACCCATGATTGGCAACTTGCGGCACCGCGACAACAGGCTGGATAGCGCAGAGGCGCGAGAGCAGCGCGTTGGGGCGTGCGCGGTGAGCAGCGCGAAGCCTGCGACGACTGTGGCGGCAGCTGCTGTCACGGCAGGTCTGTTGCTCACCGGCGTGCCGAGTGCGGCTGCGCTGGTTGGCGGGGAGGCTGCTGCGCCGAGTGTGGCGGCGGACTCCGTGGTGTCAATCATGGTCCAGACCAGTCCCCATACCGGAAACTTTTGCACGGGAACTGCAATCGCCCCGCAGTGGGTAATGACCGCAGCCCACTGCGTGCGTGATGTCCCGCAGCAGGTTGGGGAAGTCGAGGTCGGATTCGGCTCGGATGCCCGGCGTGTACCGATTGATCGCTGGGAGATTGCGCCCAGCGGTGACGTAGTGCTTATTCACCTTGCGGGCGATGCAGCTCTTCGGGAGTATCCCGCAATGGAACGTCGTCAAGCGTTTTCGGAGCAAGAAACGGCAGGCACGGTCTATGGGCGATCGCTGCTCGGCGATGTTGCGGATGGCGCGCTGCCGATGGCGACCGTCACCGCGTCGATGTGCCCGGTGAAGTATCAGCAGTGCGTGCGGGAAGACTCAGTGTTGGCGCACATGGAGCGACCCGCGGCGTTGCAGGTGGGCGATTCGGGCGGACCACTCTTTATCGACGGCCAGCTGGCCGCGGTGTTCTCGGGTGCGGTGGCTTTTGATGGCAGCGTCGCACCGGAGGAGTCGGGTTACTATCTCTACACCACGACGTCATCGGTGGCGCAGTGGGCAGATGGTGTGATGAGCCAGGAGTCAAGCGTCGTAGTTGAATAGTCCGGCGTTGAGTAATCCGGCGCGCTGATTGAATGGCCGGCTCGGCGAACCAGATGTATGTACCGACGACGGCGTTATATTCATAATTCACTCACGTCACATCGATAGAATTCCAGCACTTTGGCAACGAATTCTATGAATATCTTGCAACGCAGTGAATAAAAGTGTTGAATGTTTGGCATGAGTATTTCCGTTGCCATTGCTGGTGCGACCGGTTACGCAGGAGGAGAGATCCTCCGCCTCCTGTTGTCGCACCCGGCGTATCTTTCCGGCGAACTGACCATCGGCGCACTAACGGGAGCATCCAACGCGGGTGCCCGTGTGGGCGACATTATGCCTCATGTGGCACCTTTGGCTGATCGTCGTATTGAGCCGACTAATGGTGACACACTTGCCGGGCATGACGTGGTGTTCCTCGGCCTGCCCCACGGTCATTCGGCTGCGATTGCAGAGCAGTTGGGCGATGACACGGTGATTATTGACTGCGGCGCGGATTTCCGCCTGCAGGATGCCGATGAGTGGGAGCACTACTACGGCTCGGAGCACGCCGGTACCTGGACTTACGGTATTCCGGAGCTGCCGGGCAACAGGGAAGTAGTGGCTGCTTCCAAGCGTATTGCTGTGCCGGGTTGTTTCCCCACTGGCGGTACCATTACGGCACTGCCGGCAGTTGCAAAGGGTCTGGTCAAGCCGGATCTGTCCGTTGTTTCCGTCACCGGTACCTCCGGTGCGGGCAAGAAGGCAGCTGTGCCCCTGCTCGGGTCCGAGGTTATGGGCAATCTCCGCGCCTACAACACTGCGGGCAAGCACCGCCACACCGCAGAGTTCCTACAAAACCTCAAGCCGTACGCAGAGGCTCTCACCGTCAGCTTCACGCCGGTGCTCGCTCCGACGTCGCGCGGCATTCTCACCACCATCACCGCTCCGCTTGTCGACGGGGTGACGGAGGCAACCGCACGGGAGGCCTACCTCGAGTTCTACAAGGGTGAGCCGTTTGTGCAGGTGTTGGCCGAAGGGCTGCAGCCGCAGACGCAGTCGGTAATTGGCTCTAACTTGGTTCAGATTCAGGTTGAGGTAGATGAACGCGCCAAGCGTCTGGTGCTGACCTCGGCGATTGACAATCTGACAAAGGGCACCGGTGGTGCCGCAGTTCAGTGCATGAATTTGGTTACTGGACAGAATGAAACTGCAGGACTTCCATTGGTAGGAGTTGCCCCATGATGAAGGAAGAAAAAGAAGGTCTCGTCAACGTCGCTGGTGACGAAGGCGGCGTATGTGCACCTCAGGGGTTCGTGGCCAGTGGTGTCATTGCAGGCATCAAGGTCAGCGGAAACCCGGACATGGCGCTCATCGTAAACCAGGGGCCGGAGAAGACTGCTGCGGCTGTCTTTACTACCAACCGTGTCCAGGCTGCGCCGGTGACGGTATCCAAGAAGCACATCGCTGACGGCAAGCTGTCCGCTGTGGTGCTGAACTCGGGCAATGCCAACGCCTGCAATGGTCAGCCGGGTATTTCCGACGCCCTCGAAGTCTGTCAGAAGGTCGCAGATGAGCTCGGCGTCGATGTTACCGAGATTGGTACCTGCTCCACCGGCTTGATTGGTGACCGGCTGCCGATGGACATTGTTCTGGCAGGTGTGCCGAAGCTTTGTGAGAATCTGGGCAGCGATGCCGCCGCAGGTACGGCTGCAGCAGAAGCCATCTTGACCACTGACTTGGTGGCAAAGCAGGCCGTTGCGCATGGTGACGGATTCACTGTCGGCGCTATGGGCAAGGGTGTTGGCATGATTAGCCCGTCGATGGCCACGATGCTCGGTGTGATTACGACGGATGCGTCGGTAAGCGCAGAAATGGCGCACGAGGCTATTGCCAAGGCGAGCGAGGTTACGTTTAACCGCCTAGATATTGATGGCTCCACATCCACCAATGACACCGTCATCATTTTGGCCAACGGTGCCTCTGGTGTGAAGCCCTCGCAGGAGGAGCTCGACCAGGCAGTGCTCAGTGTGTGTGATTCCATCGCGCGCCAGATGCAGTCGGACGCCGAAGGCGTGACCAAGCGTGTGTCCGTGACCGTGCGTGGCACCGGTGGTGCTGAAGATGCTCTGGTAGCTGCTCGAATCATCGGCCGCGACAACCTCTTCAAGTGTGCGATGTTCGGTTCGGACCCGAACTGGGGTCGTGTGCTGGCGGCTGTCGGCACTGCACCGGTGGATATGGATCCGGAGCACATCACTGTTTCCTTCAACGGTCATGTAGTCTGTCGCGATACCGGTGGCACGCCTGATGCTCGTGAAGTGGATCTCTCCGGCAAGGACATTGCCGTGGAGGTTGACCTCGGTACTGGTAATCCGGAAGAGGCCACGATTCGTACGACTGACCTTTCCCACGACTACGTTCACATCAACTCGGCATATTCGTCGTAAAGGTTTTGAGGAGACTCTGCAATGGTTCACCAGTTGACCGAAGGGCTGTCCTTCGAACAGCGGGCACATGTGCTGGCGGAAGCACTGCCGTGGCTGCAGCACCACCGCGACAAGATTGTGGTGGTCAAGTACGGCGGTAACGCGATGACCGACCTGAAACTGAAGAAGGCCTTCGCGCAGGACATGGTTTTTCTGCGCACCGTGGGGGTGAAGCCGGTGGTTGTCCACGGTGGCGGCCCTCAGATTTCGTCGATGCTCAAGCGCCTGGGGCTGGAGGGAGAGTTCCGAGGCGGTTTCCGTGTCACGACTCCGGAGGTCATGGAAATTGTCCGCATGGTGCTCTTCGGGCAGGTCGGCCGCGAACTGGTGAACCTCATCAACGCCTACGGCCCCTATGCAGTGGGTACCTCTGGTGAGGACGGTGGCCTGTTCACTGGTACTCGACGAACGGTAAACGTCGGCGGCAAGGAAACAGATATCGGGCTGGTCGGCAATATCACCGAGGTGCACTCGGAAACGCTATTGGACCTGATTGATGCCGGACGTATTCCGGTGGTCTCTACGATTGCGCCGTCCGCTGATGGCAAAGAGGTCTACAACATCAACGCCGACACGGCAGCAGGTGCACTGGCATCGGCAATTAACGCGAACCGTTTGGTGATTCTGACTAATGTCGAGGGTCTCTACACGGATTGGCCGAACCGCGATTCGCTGGTGTCAAGGATTTCCACTTCGCATCTGCGAGAAATCCTCCCGACGCTGGATTCCGGAATGATTCCGAAGATGGAGTCCTGCCTGAACGCAGTGGATCAGGGAGTGCCTGCGGCCCACGTTATCGACGGCCGCCAGCCACACTCGGTGCTGCTGGAGCTGATGACTTCCGGCGGTATCGGCACAATGGTAGAGCCCGGATAAGGCAGAAAAGACGGACAAGAATTTACCGACATACATGTTAGGCAGGTCGAAAGACGACATGAGCGACTTCAAGCAGCAGTGGCAACACACGATGATGAACAATTACGGCACGCCGCGCATTGAGCTTGTGCAGGGTAAGGGCGCTATTGTCACGGATTCCGAGGGCAAGGAATACCTGGACCTGCTCGCCGGTATTGCAGTCAACGCGTTGGGTCACGCACATCCGGCCATCGTGGAAGCTGTGTCCAAGCAGATTTCCACGATGGGGCACGTGTCCAACATCTTCGCCTCTGAGCCACCGTTGGCACTGGGCGAGAAGCTCATTGAGCTCACTGGCTGGGACACTGATGACACCCGAGTTATGTTCTGCAACTCCGGCACTGAGGCCAATGAAGCCGCGTTCAAGCTGGCGCGGTTGACGGGGCGCAATCGCATTATCGCTACCCACCACGGGTTCCACGGCCGTACCATGGGCGCACTTGCCATGACCGGTCAGCCCGACAAGCGCACCCCGTTCGAACCGATGCCGGGTGGAGTCGAGTTCGTGCCGTACGGTGACATTGACTTCCTCACCAAGACCATCGAATCCGATCCGTTGGGTGTCGCTGCGGTGATTCTGGAACCAATTCAGGGTGAGACCGGTGTGGTCGCACCGCCAGAGGGATACCTCGCTGCCGTCCGCGAACTGACCAAGCGCTTCGACGTTCTCATGATTGTCGACGAAGTACAGACCGGCATCGGCCGTACCGGCCAGTGGTTTGCCCACCAGCACGATGGCATCGTGCCGGATGTTATGACCCTGGCGAAGGGGCTCGGCGGCGGCCTGCCGCTGGGTGCTGTCATCGCCAACGGCCGCGCAGCGGAACTGTTTACTCCTGGTGCGCACGGCACCACCTTTGGTGGCAATCCGGTCTGTGCCGCTGCCGGCCTGGCCGTCATCGAGACGCTGGAAGAAGAAAAGCTGCTCAATCGAGTCACCGAGAAGGGCAAGGTCCTGGCTCGCAAGCTCGCGTCGTTAAGCCATGTCGATCACGTGCGTGGTCGCGGCTTCATGCTTGGACTGGTGCTGCGCGAGAACCTGGCGAAGGAAGCGGTTAACGCCGGTTATGAACGTGGTGTCATTCTGAACGCTCCGCAGGCGAATGTGCTGCGTATTGTGCCGCCGTTGAACCTCAGCGATGAGGAAGTCAACCGCGCCGTCGAGTTGATTGATGCCTGCCTGAACGACGCCGTTGAGGCTGTCGCCAACAAAGGAAGGAATTAGAAACTGATGCTCCGTCATTTTCTCGCCGATGATGACCTGACTCCACAGGAGCAGGCTGAGGTGCTGCAGTTGGCTGCAGAGCTGAAGGTAGCGCCGTACTCCCGACGTCCGTTTGAGGGGCCACAGTCGGTTGCGGTGCTGTTCGACAAGACGTCGACTCGTACCCGTTTCTCCTTCGACGCTGGTATCGCAGCTCTGGGCGGCAACGCGATTGTGGTCGAAACCGGAAACTCCCAGATGGGCAAGGGCGAAACCTACCAGGACACCGCTGCTGTGCTCAGCCGCTTTGTCTCGGCAATTGTCTGGCGCACCTACGCGCAGTCAGGGCTGGAGGCCATGTCTGAGACCGCGACGGTGCCGATTGTCAATGCGCTTTCCGACGAGTTCCACCCGTGCCAGATTCTCGCTGACCTGCAGACCATCATCGAGCACAAGTGCCCGGAGGAAGGCCAGACGGGACTGCGTGGCAAGAAGGCTGTGTACTTCGGCGATGGTGCCAACAACATGGCCAACTCCTACCTCGTGGGCTTCGCCACCGCAGGTCTGGACGTCACCATCTGTGCACCGGAGGACTTCCAGCCGGAGCAGGTCTACGTCGACCGTGCCAAGAAGGTCGCGGAACAGACCGGTGCGGCCGTGTCCGTGACCGCGGACGTCGATGAGGCCATTGCCGGTGCCGACGTTGTCATCACCGATACCTGGGTCAGCATGGGGCAGGAGAACGACGGCCTGGATCGTCGTACTCCGTTCCTGCCGTACCAGGTCAACGCTGAGCTGATGGCCAAGGCAAATGAGGATGCCATCTTCCTGCACTGCCTGCCGGCATACCGCGGCAACGAAGTTACCGCCGAGGTCATCGATGGCCCGCAGTCGGTAGTCTTCGACGAGGCGGAAAACCGCATGCACGCTCAGAAGGCGTTGCTGACCTGGCTGGTGGAGAGGCAGTAAGGTCATGACCGCAGCACAACCAGGTTCTCGCACAGCTAGGCAGACGCGCATCGCTGACCTGCTGGCGCAGCATCACGTGTCCAGTCAGGTTCAGCTCGTCGAGCTGCTTGCCGACGAAGGCATTGAGATTGCGCAGGCGACGTTGTCCAGAGACCTCGATGAGCTGGGAGCCCGAAAGATTCGCGATGGAGCCAACGGTTCGCGGTATTCCATCGTCGAAGATGCACTCGCTGTCTCCAGCGGGGCAGTGGCCAGGATGCGGCGCGTTTTAGACGAGCTGCTGGTCTCCATTGATCATTCGGGCACCATCGCGGTTGTGCGTACACCACCGGGAGCCGCACAGTATCTAGCCAGTGTGATTGACCGTGCGGGACTCAAAGAAATCGTTGGCACAATTGCGGGAGATGACACCGTAATGTGCCTGGCTAGAGAACCACTTTCCGGCGCTGACCTAGCCCAGCGTCTAGCCGCCGGAACGAACCAGTAAACTATTCCACGAAATGCTTTAAAGCACCGATTAAAGGAGCGCTTACCCTATGACCAACCGGGTTATTCTTGCTTACTCTGGTGGCCTCGACACCACCGTTGCTATTCCGTACCTCAAGGAAATGACCGACGGCGAGGTCGTCGCAGTTTCCATCGATGTCGGACAGGGCGGCGAGGACATGGAGTCCGTGCGTCAGCGCGCTCTGGACGCCGGCGCTGTCGAAGCTGTCGTTGTCGACGCTAAGGACGAGTTCGCCGAGGAGTACTGCCTGCCGACCATTAAGGCCAATGGTCTCTACATGAAGCAGTACCCGCTGGTTTCTGCACTGTCTCGCCCGCTGATTGTTAAGCACATGGCGAAGGCCGCAGAGGAGTTCGGTGGCACTCACGTCGCACACGGCTGCACCGGTAAGGGCAATGACCAGGTCCGTTTCGAGGTTGGTTTCGCCAACACCGCCCCGGATCTGAAGATTATTGCACCGGCTCGTGACTTCGCTTGGACCCGCGACAAGGCTATTGCCTTCGCTGAGGAGAAGGGTCTGCCAATTGAGCAGTCCAAGTCCTCTCCGTTCTCCATTGACCAGAACCTCTTCGGTCGCGCCATTGAGACCGGCTACCTGGAGGACCTGTGGAACGCACCAACCAAGGATGTCTACGCGTACACCGAGGATCCGACCCTGAACTTCAGCTCCCCGGACGAGGTCATCATCTCCTTCGAGGACGGTAAGCCGACTGCCATCGACGGCAAGAAGGTTTCCGTGCTTGAGGCCATCGAAGAGATGAACCGCCGCGCTGGTGCTCAGGGCATCGGTCGTCTGGACATGGTTGAAGACCGCCTGGTCGGCATTAAGTCCCGCGAGATTTACGAGGCTCCGGGCGCAATTGCCATCATGACCGCACACGCAGCGCTCGAGGACGTCACCGTTGAGCGTGAGCTGGCTCGTTACAAGCGTCAGGTCGAGGGCGAGTGGGCCAACCTGGTCTACGACGGCCTGTGGTTCTCGCCGCTGAAGCGCGCGCTGGATGCCTTCATCGAGGAGTCCCAGAAGGGCGTTTCCGGTGACATCCGCATGGTCATGCACGCAGGTCACTGCAACGTCAACGGTCGTCGTTCGAACACCTCGCTGTACGACTTCAACCTGGCTACCTACGACGAGGGCGACACCTTCGACCAGACCCTGGCTCGCGGTTTTGTCGAGCTGCACGGCCTGTCCTCGAAGATGGCCGCAAAGCGCGACTTCAAACTGTAAAGCTTCTCCAGAGCGACTAGAGCGAAAGGCCTATTGGAAAAGACAATGGTCGAAAAGCACGGTACCAACGAAGGCTCCCTGTGGGGCGGCCGCTTTGCCGGTGGCCCGTCCGAGGCGATGGCCGCATTGAGCAAGTCCACCCATTTTGACTGGGTGCTCGCGCCTTACGACGTTCTTGCGTCCAAGGCCCACGCCCGAGTGCTGCATGCCCGTGGGCTGCTCAGCGATGCCGACTTTGACACCATGATCGAAGGCCTTGATCAGCTCGGTCGCGACGTTGCCTCCGGCGAATTTGGTCCAGAGCCGACAGATGAGGACGTCCACGGTGCCATGGAGCGCGGTCTGATTGATCGCGTCGGCCCGGAGGTCGGCGGTCGCCTGCGCGCTGGTCGTTCCCGCAATGACCAGGTGGCAACTCTGTTCCGCATGTGGCTGCGCGATGCCGTGCGCGGCGTTGCACTGGATGTCACTGACCTGGTTGCCGCCCTGGTGGCTCAGTCCAAGGCACATCCGGATGCCATCATGCCGGGCAAGACCCACTCCCAGGCAGCGCAGCCGGTATTGCTGGCCCACCAGTTGCTGGCTCACGCGCATCCGCTGCTGCGCGATCTGGACCGCATCCGCGATCTCGACCGTCGACTGGCTGTGTCCCCGTACGGTTCCGGTGCGCTCGCGGGATCTTCGCTGCACCTGGATCCGGAGGCCATCGCGGAGGAGCTCGGCTTCGACTCTGCCACGGACAACTCCATTGACGGCACTTCTTCGCGTGACTTCGCCTCTGAGGCGGCTTTTGTCTTCGCCCAGATTGCTGTGGACATGTCTCGCCTGGCAGAGGAAATCATCTACTGGGCCACCCCGGAGTACGGCTACGTCACTCTGGCTGATGCCTGGTCGACTGGATCCTCCATCATGCCGCAGAAGAAGAACCCGGACGTGGCAGAGCTGACCCGCGGTAAGACCGGTCGCCTGATCGGTAACCTCGCTGGTCTTATGGCCACGCTGAAAGCGCAGCCGCTGGCCTACAACCGTGACCTCCAGGAGGACAAGGAGCCTTTGGTGGACTCGGTTGAGCAGCTAACCTTGCTGCTGCCGGCCCTGACCGGCCTGGTGGCAACGCTGACCTTCCACGAAGACCGTCTGCGCGAGCTCGCTCCGGCGGGCTACACCCTGGCCACGGACTTGGCTGAGTGGCTGGTCCGCGAGGGCGTACCGTTCCGCGACGCTCACGAGGCATCCGGCCAGTGTGTCCGCATCGCAGAGTCCAAGGGCGGTATCGGTCTGGACGAGCTTTCCGACGAGGACCTCGCCGGTATCCACCCGGCACTGACTCCGAAGGTCCGTGAAGTGCTGACTATTGACGGTGCTGTCGCTTCCCGCGATACTCGCGGCGGCACCGCGGGTGTCCGTGTTGCAGAGCAGCTCGCTCGCGTTGACGAGAAGAATACCGAGCTGAAGCAGTGGGCTGAAAAGCCGGTTCGCGGCTAAAGCTGCTAGAGCTAGCAAACCTGCTAGCCCAGCTAACGCAGCTAATTAATCGGTGTGCGGTCAATCGACCGCACGCCGATTTTTTACAGCCCGGGGAGAAAGTAGAAAAACCAGCAACCCGACAACTGATGACCCGACAACTGGCAACCTCGGTAACTGGCAACCCGAAAAATTACGGGCTCCACGTGCGAATACGGGCTGCAAATGTGAAACTGTGTAAGTTTATGACACTTTCAAGCCATTTTTCGGGCCATTTTTGTCATAAACGTAGTCAGTAACTCGGCTCGACCCGCCGCCGCCAGTCATAAACGTAGTCAGTAACTCGGATTGACCCGCCGCCGTCAGTAACCCAGTAATGCCAGGGTGCCCCTGAAGTGACGCAGATTACTGATTATTTCTATATCTGTTGCCAGGTATGGCCGGGTCTCTTACCATAATTTCATGGCGGAAAGTACGCGGTCGAGCGGTGGAAATCGCAGCTCACGAGATAAAAATAGAAATCAGAGTGGTAGCAAGAAAGGGTGCATGGGCCCGGGGGCAATTCTTGCAGTCATTTTGATTGTCATCGCGGCTGTTGCAGTCTATGTCGGTCGCGGCGGTAGTATCCCAGGTTTTTCTGGTGGCAGCTCCGGAGGAAACCGTGATTTCTTCGGTGGTGAAAAGACCGTCGTCAAGGCGATTGTTGGCTCTGAGAAGAAGCCCTTCTTCGAAGACAAAGAGGTCCAGAAGGCTCTTGCCTCTCACGGCTATGTGGTGGAAGTAAAGACGGCGGGTTCGCGTCGGATGGCCACGGATGTGGATCTGGATTCCTTCGACTTGGCGTTTCCGTCGTCGGCACCGGCAGCGGAGAAAATTGCCGAGAAGATGAGTGGCGCTGAGCGGTATGACGTCTTCTACACACCGATGGCGATTGCTACTTTCGACAACATCTTGCAGGCATTGGCGCGGGAAAATGTTGCTCGTCAACAGGGCACTGCGTGGCAGGTAGATATGGCAGCGCTGGCCACGATGCAGCACGACAATGTCCGCTGGCGTGACTTCGCGGAGAACGATTATCCGTCGCCGCGCACGGTGCAGATGTCCACGACGGACATTCGTTCGTCGAACTCGGCCGCGATGTACTTGTCGCTCATGTCTTGGATTACCAATGAAGGCCGGATTGTGTCTGACAGTGGGCAGGTCAATGCGGTCTTGCCGGAGCTCACCCCTCTGTTCACCGGCCAGGGGTACACGGAATCCTCGTCGGCTGGTCCATTTTCGGACTACCTCTCGCAGGGTGTCGGTTCGAAGCCAATGGTGATGGTTTACGAGTCGCAGTTCCTGGGGGAGAACAGTGCCCCGAACAGCCGGTTGAAGCCGGAAATGCGCCTGGCGTATCCATCGCCGACGATTCTGAGTACTCACGTGGCGCTGGGTTTTAACGACAATGGAGCTGCGGTCGCACGGCTCCTCGCCGAAGACCCTGAGCTTCAGAAGCTGGCGGCCAAGCACGGTTACCGCTCCAGCCAGCCTGAGGCGATGGAGGAATTCCAGACGCAGTTGAAGACGGGCCAGGAGGTTTCCACCGATTTTGTGGACTCCATTGATCCGCCGAGTTTCGACATCCTCGAGCAGCTTATTGAGGGTGTTTCCCGTGGATACCAGAGCCCGCCGAGGCCGGAAACGGAAGAGGGGTAAAGCCGAATGAACATGTATAAGGCACTAACTGCCCTCCGCAAAATGCTTCTTGGCCTCGTCGGTGTGCTCGGCATCTTCGCTGTCGCGGCCTGCTCCGACGGTGGCCTGAACCTGCCGCTGGGCTCCGACGAGGAGAAGACCAACAAAGTCGACGTCGATTCTGACCTCAAGGGCTCGACCATGCGTATCGCCGGGGCCACGGAGCTTGCAGAGCTCCAGCCACTGATGCAAAAGGCCTCCGACGACCTCGGTTTTACGATTAACCTCGAGCTTGTCGACGGCACCGTGAAGAACAGCCACGCCCTTGTCGCAGACGAATTCGACAACCAATTTGATGCCACTTGGTTTGCTACCAACCGGTACGTTGATCTGCTCGGTGGGGCTGACAAGCTGGGCGAAGCCAAGAAAGTCGCCACCTCGCCGGTAGCCTTTGGTATCCATTCGGCGAAGGCTCGGGAGCTCGGTTGGGATACCAAGCAGCCGACGTGGGCTGAGATCGCGGAGGCTGCGTCGTCAGGCAAATTGACCTACGGCATGACCAACCCCGCGGAATCGAACTCGGGCTTTTCCGGTGTGGTGTCGGTTGCGACCGCGTTCGCCGACACCGGATCGGCGCTGACTACGGGGGATATCAACCGCACCACGCCTGAACTGCAGAAGTTCTTCGAGGGGCAGAAGATGACCTCGGGTTCGTCGGGGTGGCTGCGTGACAAGTTCCTGGATGAGCCGGACTCCGTCGACGCGCTCATCAACTATGAAGCTGTGTTGCAGCAGATGAATAAAGAGGGCGCTGACCTGGAAGTTGTTGTTCCGAGCGACGGTGTCATCAGTGCGGATTACCCGCTGACGCCACTAGCTCAGCCGGCTAACGACCTTGCCGCGCGGCAGACGGAGGCTCTCGGGCAGTGGCTGGAAGCGAACTCGCAGGTTCTCGCCGATCACTTCCTGCGCCCGGTCTCCGATGACGCCAACCTGCCGGAAAGCATGACCAACAGCGTCATTATCGAGCTGCCGTTCCCGGGCGATCGCGCCGTCACGGACCGCCTTATTGAGGCTTACGACAATGACCTGCGCGTGCCCGGAGAGTCGGTCTTCGTTCTCGACACCTCCGGTTCAATGTTCGGTGAGCGCATCGCCGATCTACAGGCGACGATGCGCGCAATCGTCGACGGCAGTGCACGCACCGAAACGGGAAGCGTGGGATTGCGAAACCGTGAGATCGCGACGATCCTGCCGTTCAGCACGACCGTCGGCGAGCCCACGACCACAACAATTGACGGCCCGGAATCGCGCGCGCAGCTCACCGCCGCCGTCGATGGTCTGTACGCAGAGGGCGAGACGGCGCTTTACGACGCACTGATTCAAGCCTTCGACCTTCTCGGCAGCTCGGATAAAAACTCCATCCCGTCTATCGTGGTGTTGACCGATGGTCAGGTGACGTCGGGCAAGAGCTTTGCGGAATTCCGTGATTTCTACCAGTCCAAGGGCGGGAATCTGCCGCCGGTATTCGTCATCCGCTATGGCGAGGCAGATCCGGGAGAAATGCAGGAACTTGCGAATCTGACCGGTGGTAAGGTCTTTGAATCCCGTGAGACCGAGCTTGCTGATGTGTTCAAGGAGATTCGTGGCTACCAGTAAATCCTCCGGCACTTCCTCTGGCGGTGGCTTTCTCAACAGTCCCGCCAACATTGTCGGGCTCATCCTTGCCATCGCCGTCGTGCTGCTGCACCTGACCGTGGGGCTTGGTTTCCTGTGGCCGGTTGTTGCGATTGCCGCGTGGGGCGCGTCGGTTGCTTTGTTGCCGAGGCAGAGCAAAGTGGCGCAGAAGTCCGTTAGTTCGGCGCCGAAGCCTGAGATCCCACAGCGTCGCCCGCTCAATCCATCTGAGCTGCGTAGGAATCTTCACCGGACATTGGGCAGGCTTTTCGATGCCCAGCCTGGCGAAGCTCTTGGCAACGCCGCAAATGACCTGGGTGCGACGCTGGAATCCGTCCTGAGCGAGTGGAAGTATCTCAAAGATTATCCCGAGCAGAAGGTGGTCATCGGCGGCATTATCCAGGAGTACTTGCCGCAGACAGTCAACTCCTACCTCGCGGTCCCGGAGCGTCTGCGTCACAAAGCCGAGAATCCGGCTCGGGAATCCATCGACCTGCTGCATTCCGCGGTTCAGAAGATCCAGGATGCAATCGGTCAGGACAACCTGATTGCTTTGGAAGGTCAGCGTGACACCCTGGCAATTCAGTTCGGTAAGGTAGTGGACTATGAGCCTTGATCCGAAACTCCTTGATATCCTCGCTTGCCCGCGTGACAAGGGGCCGCTTGAATACCTCGAAGATGAGCAGGTGCTGGTCAATCCTCGCCTGAAGATCGCCTACCGCATCGACGAAGGCATTCCGGTCATGCTTTCCGACGAAGCTATCGCCTGGGACAAGTAATTGCCTTTCCCGCTTCCCGACGGCTACAGCGCCCTCGACCGCACTGTGCTGTCGGGAGCTCCCATTGAGGCTGCGAAGACACTGCTCAGCTGCGTAATTGTCATCCCCGCTGAGCATGTTATCGCCACCATCACGGAGGTCGAGGCCTATGGTGGCCCAGTTGACCAGCGCTATCCCGACCCGGCCGCGCACTGCTTCATGGGGCCAACCGCACGCAATCGCGCCATGTTTGGCCCGGCGGGACATTGGTATATCTACCGCTCCTACGGCATCCACTTTTGTGCCAATATCACCAGCGCTACGGACGGCACGGGCGGGGGAGTATTGGTCCGTTCCGTACGCATTGAGCAGGGCCTGGATGCGGTGCGCCGTCGCCGCGGTGAAAAACCTGCTGTTGCGGGTCTCGGACGTGGTCCGGGCAATGTTGGTCAGGCGCTTGGCCTTGACTTAAATGACTATGGGGTAGATGCGCTGGATCCGTCGTCACGCGTGTTCGTGGCGCAGCCAGAGAGCATCAACCCGGATAAAGACATCCACGCGGGCCCGCGTGTGGGCGTTCGGCGAGCGGCGAATCGGCCTTGGCGGCTGTGGCTTCCGGACGATTCCGTCTCAGCCTATCGGCGCCACAAGAAGGCCGTTGAGGAGTTCTAGGTCACCCTCGCGGTGAACGTCGGCAAGCGAGACGTTACGATAGGGGACGTGACTGAACAGAACATTATCGACGAACTACAGTGGCGTGGCCTGATTAATCAGTCCACCGATGTTGACGCGCTGCGCGAGGCGTGCGAAAACCCCATTACTCTGTATTGCGGTTTTGACCCAACTGGCGATTCGCTGCACGCGGGCCACCTGGTTCCGATGATTATGCTGCGTCGTTTCCAGCTGGCCGGTCACCACCCAATTGCGCTGGCCGGTGGCGCCACGGGCTTCATCGGCGATCCGCGTGATGTCGGTGAGCGTTCGATGCTCAGCCAAGACGCCATTGAGCACAACCTGGAGGCCATCAAGGGCCAGCTGCGTCGTTTTATTGACTTTGAGGGCGATGCCCCGGCGACAATGGTCAATAATGCGGACTGGACTATGAACATGTCCGTCATTGACTTCCTTCGCGATGTCGGCAAGAACTTCTCCCTCAACACCATGCTCGATCGCGACACTGTGAAGCGTCGCCTCGAGTCTGACGGTATCTCCTACACCGAGTTTTCCTACATGCTGCTGCAGTCCAACGACTACGTGCAGCTGCGCCGCAACTACGATTGCGTGCTGCAGATTGGCGGCGGTGATCAGTGGGGCAACATCGTCTCTGGTGTCGATTTGAACAGGCGTATCGACGGCGCCAAGGTGCACGGCCTGACCGTGCCGCTGGTGACCGATGCGCAGGGTCAGAAGTTCGGTAAGTCTACCGGTGGCGGCAAACTGTGGCTGGATGCTGAAAAGACCTCGCCGTACTCCTGGTACCAGTACTTCCTCAACGCTGGTGACTCGGTTGTTATTGACTACCTGCGTTGGTTCACCTTCCTGTCTCAGGAAGAGATTGCTGAGTACGAGGTCGCTGTTGCGGAGCGTCCGTTCAAGCGTGAGGCGCAGCGTCGTCTGGCTCAGGAGATGACCAACCTGGTTCACGGCGAAGAGGCCACCAAGGCAGTTGAGCTGGCAGCGCAGGCCCTGTTTGGGCGTGCTGAGCTGACCGAGCTGGACGAGGCCACCCTGGCAGGTGCCGTCTCGGAGACTGAGGTTGCGGAGATTGCTGAGGGCGAGCCGCGTACTGTTGTCGACCTTCTCGTCGCCGCGGGTCTTGCCAAGTCGAAGGGCGAGGCACGCCGCACCATTAAGGAAGGTGGCGCGTACGCCAATAACCAGCGCATCGAGGACGAAGCGTGGGAGCCGGCTGCCGAGGACCTGCTGCACGGCAAGTGGATTGTGCTGCGCCGCGGTAAGAAGAACTTCGCCGGTGTGAAGTTCGTGTAGGCGCTGGTTGGTAGCAATGAGCCTGGTCTTGATTATTGAAATCAAGAAGTGTGTCTGGTGCTCGAAGCGTTGTTGATACCATCCGCATAGGCAAAAACAGTTGATTCCCCGTGCCACTTTTGTGTTTCGGGGTTTCTTTTACTCAACCGCACGCCGGGTTGTTGATTGGTCGGGGTGAACTTGTCCCGTGAATCCAATGTAGGAACTTTCGTTTCTCGGCATCACTTGAGTGGGGGATTGCCCCAAGAATTAAGGCTTCCGAGCCTGAGGCTTTCGTACTCATCGACCCAGGTCATGTGGAACTCACTCTTGAGAGATCTAGGGAAAGCAGTTGCAGAGTCGCTGGAAGAGGAAATATGAGGATGAGTGAAGCGGTAAAGCGCGTAATTGAGTCGTCCTCGGTTCCTGTTCGATACGATCCCGACAGGCTGCAGGAGTTCGCAGAGGAGGATTTGCTGGCCCAGCTTGTTGCCGGCAATGCTGTTGTCTTCGATGTTGAGGCCAAACGTGAGTTTCTGTCTTGGTGGGACGATGATGAAGAATGGCTGAATCCCGACTGGGATGACCTAATGGTCGAACGAATAATGAAGGATCTGCATGCTTTCGCCAGCCTGGAGCCGAAGGTAGTAATCAAGATCCCAACACCACCGGTTTGGGAAGCGCACTAGCGCAAACAATTGTGTTTCTCACCAGGATGGGTAATGTCGATGCGGGGTTGCAGCATGGGCGGAATCAGGGGGGGGGCTGTGAGGCTCGAGTGGAATCAGGCTGTTTATGGAGTGTTTCTGACTGAGCCCAGTCCGGACCGGGATCGATTACTGGGGCGATTGCGGCGAATTCGAGTATCAGTAGGCGTGTGATGCCATTACGCTCTTCGGGACTGGCGAATATGATGTCCCCGTCCGTGCTCCAAATTTGGAGGAACCACCGCTTCAAATCTGGTGGTACCCATGCATGAGCATCGACTAAATCATTGAGAAAAAGTCCAGGTGAGACTCCTTCGGTAGTCGGGGCGGTTCCATTTCATCGTTAGCCAAAACAGTTATTAAGCACGCGAAATATATTGGTATGCTTTGCTTGACAATAATGGAAAGGAATTCGTCATGGCGACACCGGACGCAGCAACGATCCAAACCCTTCTAGACGAAGGTATGACTCAGACCGAGATTGCCCGCGCAGCAGGTGTATCGAGGCAGCGTATTCACCAGATCATCAAAGAAGCGGGCTACGAGTCTCTAATCACCGAGGTTT
Source organism: Corynebacterium sp. HMSC064H12 (assembly GCF_001809925.1). Classification (NCBI taxonomy): domain Bacteria; kingdom Bacillati; phylum Actinomycetota; class Actinomycetes; order Mycobacteriales; family Corynebacteriaceae; genus Corynebacterium; species Corynebacterium sp. HMSC064H12. The sequence continues at coordinate 42,326 of NZ_KV799346.1, forward strand.
CTGAGAATCTACCGTGGGAGGTAGAGCGTGAATTTCTCACAAATACCATCTACAAAGCTATAAGGCTTCACGGCCACTGGATGTTGGACAACGAAGCGCTAACGAAAGGTTCGATAGGTAAGCTACGTGCGTTTCACCGCAAGCTTATCGCTTTCAATCAGGTTGTCGATTACGACCCCGCATTCCAGGCAATCCCCGGTATATCGAACACTCCAGGCTTCGCTTACCTTCCCCGCCGGCCGGAGGATGGCAACTACGTTATTCGTCTCCGGCAAGGCGTAAGACTTACGCCGACTGGTGAAAGGATTTGGCAGCTGCCGTCAGAGCTTCCGTAAGAAGTCGATAAGCCTGCGCCCAGCAGTGCCTCCTGTGGGCGTGATGTATGGCGGGGCGTTCCTGTATGTATGCGAGGTCGACCTACGATATCCAGCAGATCTAGATTAAGCGGTGTCGTTGTAGTCACCTCCGATACGGGCCTGCGAGTTTAGAAACGCCGCATGTTTGCGATGGAGCCCCGTCACTGTGACAGTTCATAATCAGGCTTGCCGTTGTCCACGCAGATGACTCATTAAGCCGACGAAACGCTCACTCTGTCTCAGTGGTGGCGTCAATCAATCCTGTTGAAGACCTGAAAACGGAGGTGGCCTTGCTCGGGTCATTGGCGCCGGGATTCAGCGCCATGGTTGATTCGTGTGGCTTGGTCGTGAACTTGCGTTACGTTGTGGAACTGTTCCTGCAAACAACATTTTTACGTCGAAGTTGTCAATACTTGTGTTGCTTAACTGCCAGGTTTAAACATCTTTACCTGGGGTTTTGTGTCTTTGGGTGGGGTGT
>NZ_KV799347.1:0-25972 GCF_001809925.1 Corynebacterium sp. HMSC064H12
GCCGAGCGGACACACTTTTTGCTACTTAACCCGCAAATCCACTCACCTGCATAAATACAAGAAAACCCCCGGCGTAAACCGGGGGTTTTCACTCTGCGGAGGATGTGGGATTTGAACCCACGAGGGATGTGACTCCCGCACGCGTTCCAGGCGTGTGACATAGGCCGCTAGTCGAATCCTCCAACGTCGTTAAAGACTACCCAACAAACCTCATTTTCCCAAAACGCGCCCCCTACCTGGGAAAACGAGGCATTTAAGCGACACTTCCGCGCAACCGGTGCCACCAACAGCAACCAACTCCGGTTGCCGGTTGCCGGCTGCCGGCTGCCGACTGCTGTTTCGCCCCCACTCCCGGAATTTTTCCGGGAGTTACTTAGCCAGCCGAGCAATCGCCGCCGAGGCCTCCTCCAGCTTGGCGTCCAACTCCTCCGGGCCGCCCTCAGCCGCATGCACCACACAGTGATGGAGGTGAGCATCCAGAAGAGTTAACGCCAACGACTTCAACGCCGAATTCACCGCCGAAATCTGGGTCAAAACATCGATACAGTACTCTTCGTTCTCAATCATCCGACCAATGCCACGAACCTGCCCCTCAATGCGACGGATACGGGATTCATAACGCCGCTTCTCCGCGAGATAACCGGGATCAGTGGTGTCATGGCAGCAAGAATCGTCGTAAAGCGAATGCGATTGCGACGAACAACAAGACTCACTCATGAGTTACTCCTTTTTGAATAGCTGGTTGACTCGGAGAAAAACCGCGCAGACGCAGACTGTTGCCGACCACAAAAACCGACGAAAACGCCATCGCAGCGCCAGCCAACATCGGATTCAACAACCCCAGCGCGGCGACAGGAATTGCCAAAACGTTGTAGAAAAACGCCCAAAAAAGATTCGAACGAATCGTGCGGAGCGTCCGGCGTGACAACCGCAGCGCATCCGCAGCCGCCAACAGATCACCACGCACCAGCGTGATATCCGCAGCCTCCATCGCCACATCGGTGCCCGTGCCCATCGCCATGCCCAAATCCGCCTGCGCAAGAGCCGCAGCATCATTGATGCCATCGCCGACCATCGCCACACACGCGCCGCCAGCCTGCAACTTCTCAATCGTCGCGACCTTATCCTCCGGCATCACTCCCGAAATCACATCCTCGCGAGCAATACCGACCTCATCTGCGACCCGAAACGCCGGGCCGGCGGCGTCGCCGGTCAGCAGAATCGGCCGCACCCCCCACTCCCGGAATTTCGCGACCGCAGCCGCCGACGTCGGCTTCACCGAATCCGACACCTCCAACGTGCCCAGGAGCTCTCCATCGCGGCGCACCGCAACCACCGTCCCCCCACTCCCGGAATTTTCCCCGGTGCGGCCGACCTCGATGCGGTGGCCATCCACGGTGCCTTCAACCCCCACTCCCGGAATATCCCGGAAATCCGAAACCGGGAGTAGAGAATCCGGATCCGCCGCACGCACAATAGCCTGCGCAATCGGGTGATGCGACGCCGCCTCCACCGAAGCGGCAAGCGGCAGCAGATTTTCGGGAGTGGGAGGGACCTCCGTCAACTCCATCACACCCGTAGTCACCGTGCCGGTCTTATCCAGCACAACCGTGTCGACCTTCCGCGCCGACTCCAGCACCTCCGGGCCACGCAGCAGCACACCAGCCTTGGCACCTTCACTCGTGCCGACCAGGAGCGCTGTGGGCGTCGCTAAGCCAAGCGCACACGGGCACGCGATGATGAGCACGGCGACCGCAGCCGTGACCGCCTCACTCGCGCCGTGCCCCGTAAGCAACCACGCGCCCAGCGTGACCGCGGCGATCGCGATGACGGCGGGCACGAACACTCCCGAAACCCGATCCGCCAGCCGCTGCACCGGCGCCTTACCCGTCTGCGCCGCCTCGACCATCGCCGCCATCTGCGCCAACTGCGTCTCCGAGCCCACGCGCGTCGCCCGCACGAGCAGCCGCCCTGACGTATTGATTGTCGCTCCCGTCACCTCATCGCCAGGGCCGACCTCGACAGGCATCGGTTCGCCGGTCAGCATCGACGCATCCACCGCCGACGCGCCCTCCACGACAACGCCGTCCGTCGCGATCTTCTCACCAGGCCTAACGACGAACACCACTCCCGGACGGAGCTGTTCCACGGGCAGCCGCTTCTCCACTCCCGAACTTTCGAGAACGGAGACATCCTTGGCGCCAAGCTTCATCAACTCCCGGAGTGCCTGACCGGCGTTGCGCTTGGAGCGCTTCTCGAAGTAACGACCAATCAGCACAAACATGATGATGCCGGCCATCGCCTCGAGGTAGATGTTCATATCGGCATCACCAGGAGTGACCGTGAAGTGGAACTCGTGCTTGAGCCCCGGCAGCCCGGCACGCCCGAAGAACAACGCCCACACACTCCAGAGGAACGAAGCGGTCGTCCCCATAGTGATTAGCGTGTCCATGGTGACCTCGCCATGACGCAGATTCTTCAGTGTCGCGCGGTGGAACGGCCAGCCGGCCCACACAAAGACCGGCGCCGAGAGCGTGAGACACAGCCACTGCCAATTAGTGAACTGGAGGGCAGGAATCATCGACATTGCGATGACGGGAGCGGTGAGGATGACAGCGCCGATGACTCGGTTGCGCAGGTCTTCCAGCTCCCGGTCTTTCCCTTCGGGAGCAGCACCCGGTTCCTGTTCGGGCTCCTCCTGCGGAAGCTCAGCGGTGTACCCCGCTGCCACGATTGTGTCGATCAGTTGCTGCGGGTTGATGTCCGCCGGCGCCTCCACATGCGCCTTCTCGGTCGCATAGTTCACGCTCGCGTTAACGCCATCAAGTTTGTTCAGCTTGCGTTGGATACGGTTTGCGCACGACGCACACGTCATCCCGCCGACGGGGATATCAAGGGTGAGAAGTTGCTGCTCAGACATCCGCTTTCCTCCTTGGGGGTTTAGTTTGCGACCGCCTTGTAGCCAGCTTCATCCACTGCTGCGATTACGGCAGCGGTGTCAATGTCTGCATCCGAGGTCACGGAAAGGAAATTCCGGGAGCGGTCAACCTGGACATCAGTGATTCCCGGGAGTTCAGAGACTTCCTCCCGCACCGATGCCTCGCAGTGTCCGCATGTCATGCCAGTAACAGTAAAAGTTTGATTAGCCATACCCCAATATATACCCCCTATGGGTATATCTGTAAAGCTATTCGCGCTGACGGTAGCCCGAGTAGGCCCGCCCCGCGAGAGCTGTCGGGAAGGCAAGGTTGAATTCGGGCGGCGCGTGCGGAGACGGCGGGTGGCGGTAGACCGCGCCGGAGCCGTCGTCACGCTCGAGGTGCCCGTTGAGGCCTTGCCTGTCGTCATCGTTGGCGGCGTTGTGTTCTTTGCAGGTCATGACCATGTTTTCCATAGTCGTGGCGCCGCCGTTTTTCCTGGCGACCAGGTGATGGGCCTGCCCAGCGTGGGCGGGGCGCGGGCACCCGGGCCACGCGCAGATGGGGTTGTCGAGGATCATCGCGATGCGCTGTTCCTCCGTCGCCAGGCGCGGGTTGTGTATCGGGAGTAGGTCGGTCGGCGTGTTGTGCTCGTCGTAGACCAGCACCCAGCCGGTGTCCGCGAGCAATGCCTCGACGAATTGTCCGGGAGTGAGGACGGAGCCGTTGGAGGTCGCCGCAAACCGCGGGCTGTACTCCACGATGTCTTGCGCGGTTACGATGAGCGCGGGCTGGTAACGGAGCTTGTCGACGTCGTCAAGCGGCCCCTCCGACCCGTGTGCCAAGCGTTCTGCCAGCGCCTGACCGACACACCGATCCCGGGTGTAATCCTCGTGCGCTTTGGCGATTTCAGCTGCGCGCACGGTCAGCGGCGCGACCAGGTCGTCAATCATGTTCGCCGGACCGGTGACCTGCAGATGCTTCATCCCGCGGATGTCCGGATTCCGGGAGACGTGGGCGCGCAGGTGCTGCGGCGGCTCGTCGGTGCGGTTGAGCTCCTTGACCTTGGTGCGCATGTAGGTGTCGAGGCCCTCGAAGTCGTATGCTGCGGCGGCGCGGGTGAAGTCCAGGCGGTAGTACTCCCGGATTTCGACGTTGTTGAGTTGCCCGGAGCGCTTGTCGATCTGCATGACCGTGTCCAGCGACAGCTTCAGCTCCCGGGCGATCGCGACGGCTTTGTCGCGGGATTCGACATCCATATCGCCCTCGACCGTGCCGAACAGCCGCTCGGCACAGCGCAGCAGGCGCTTGAGGCGGAAGGGGTCGAAGCCGATGCTGGCTGCCAACTCCCGGTGCCCGGTGGATTTTTCCGGGAGTGCGGCGCGCAGGTCGGCGAGCACGTCAATACCCCGTGTCGCCAGCGCGCTGAGCAGTCCCAATGTCGTCATGGGGCTAAGGCTAGTTTCCGGGAGTGGGCGGCTTCAATCGCTTCTTTGGCGTTGTCCACAGCCGTCGTAAAGCATGCACAATCTGCACAAACGGGCTTGACGACGCACTCCCGAAAGTGCCCTACCGGAACGCGACCTCTCCCACCGGCCGACGTAACTTCCGGGAGTGGAGGGTGTCGGGAGCGGCGGCCATGTCCTCGCACGCGCGCACGGCGGCCATGAGGTGCTCCTCCTTGGAGGACTGGTAGAACTCGCGGGCGGATTTCGGGAGTTTGGGTTTGTCGTGCAGCGGCATGTCGGAGACGCTGAGCAACGCGCCGTAGGGCACGCGGAAGCGGTAGCCGTTGGCGGCGATGGTGGCGGATTCCATTTCGACGCCGATGGCGGTGGATTTCTGCAGCTCTCGGTAGAGGTCGGCCTGGGAGCGCCACTCCCAGTTGCGGTCGGAGGTCGACAGCACGGTGCCGGTGCGCAGACGCTTTTTCAGCTCATCGCCGGTGAGTCCGGAGACGCGGGCGAGCGCGTTGGTGACGGCGAGCTGAATTTCCGCAATCGGTGGGATGGGCTTTTCCAGGGGCACGTAGTTGTCGAGGACTCCGTCGGCGCGGTCGTAGCCGTTGGCGAGAATCATGTCGCCGATGCGCATGCGGCCGTCGAGACCGGCGCAGTGTCCGACCATCATCCAGCAGTGCGGGCGCGTGACGGCGAGGCAGTCGGTGATGGTTTTGGCATTCGAGGGGCCGACGCCGATGTCGATGATGGTGATGCCGCATTGGTCGTCGCGAAGCAGGTGGTACGCCGGCATCTGCGAGGCGTGCGCGTGCTGACGGCAAATTCCGGGAGTGGGGATGGCGCCGATGTCGTAGCGCTGCCCACCCGGGCACGCCAGCGCCGTGTACCCGTGCGGATTTCCGGGAGTGAGGGTGGCGGCGTATTCGAGGAACACGTCGGTGTGCAGCTGGTAGTTGGTAAATAGCACGAAGCGCTGGATGTTTGCGGCGTGCGACCCGGTGTAGTGCTCGAGGCGCTGGAGGGCGAGGTCGATGCGCTGGGCGGTAAAGAGGCTCAAAGGCTTGATGAGCAGGCCCAGGTAGTCGGCTTCGCCGTCGGCGATGGTGTCGTCGATGCTGGCGGAGTCGATGGGGGTAAACGTCTTCTCCACTGCCGCCAGCATGCTTGCCGACGCCCCTTCCCTCCCCGCCGCTTCCTCGGCGGCCGCGTCGAATCCGCGGCACATCCGGAGTGGGATGGGCTGGTCGGAGACGCGCACCTCGACTTCGCCGCCGTGGTTGGCGAGCAGGTCGGTAATTTGCTCGATGAGGTAGGTGCGGAACATCACCGGGCGGGTGATGGTGGTGGCATACACTCCCGGACGGTCGACGAAGCCGTGTGACAGGGAGGGGTCGACATCCTCGACGGCGCTGCCGGCCGGGACGGTGAAGCGTAGTTCGGGGTAGTAGGCGCGCACCGGCCCACTCCCGGAATTTCCTTCGGTGGCGGCGGTGTACTGCTCGACTAGGTAGGCCATCCCTGCCCGGTGGATTTCGGTGAGCCGGTCGACGGCTGCGGCGGCGTCGGTGTAGAAGTCGCCTTCGCCTTCGGTGGGCCAGAACGGGGGTGTTGCGGAGTCTCGTACCTGCATAGCCCAAGGCTAGGCGGAGAGGTTCCCGCGCGCATCCGCGCCGCGCTCATCACGCCAGGCACGCGCACGAAACCAGCAGCTCAGTGCCGGCTCCACACTCCTTCGCGGCTGCGGCGGACCTCAAAGACCTGGTGCACGTGGTAGCCGCCGATGGTGGGGATGGTGAGGAAGTGGCGACCGTCGTCAAGCTCGTGCCAGAGGATGCGGCCGTAGCGCACGCCGTCGCGGACGTGGGCGCTGAGGTAGTCGGCGCGTTGTTGGCCGCGGAGGGTGGCGTAGAAGGCGGGGTCGACGGGTAGTTGGACGAGATTCCGGGAGTGGGGGTCGATGTCGACTTCTTGCAGTCGGATGGCGACGGGTCGGCCGTCGACGAGAAGGTCAGCGGTGTGACGGCTGAGGTGGATGATGTGGACGTCGCTTATTGAGGTGTGCATTTGGCGCTCCTATTCGCTCTTCCCCGCAGGCGGTCTGTGGGGCTGATCTTCCTTTGGGGCACCGGGTCCGCGAATCGGGCGGTTGCCTATCGACGCTGTCAAAGGCCATTTCTCGTCGATATCTTGTGATCGTGCCGCCCACCCTAACACCAACTAGACAGCTTTGTCTACCATCTCCCGCACGCTTTACGACGAGGCCCCCACCTCCCCCTCCCGGAAGCTACCCCTTCCCCGTCAGCACCAGGACCACCAGCGCCACGTTGAGCGCGATGATGAGCCCGCAGATAACCCACGCGACCCGGCGCAGTAGTGGGGTGTTGGCCCAGATGCCCATCTCGGCACGCGAGGAGGTCATGCGCACCAGCGGGACCAGCGCAAACGGGATGCCAATCGACAGCACCACCTGACTGAGCACCAGCGCCCACGTCGGCTCCACGCCGCTGGCGATAATGAGCAGCGCCGGAATGATGGTGACTATTCGGCGCACCAGCAACGGCACGTGCACCTTCAGCAGGTCGCGCATAATCAGGTCACCGGCGTAGCAACCGACAGAGGACGACGCCAGCCCGGAGGCCAACAACCCAACGCCGAAGAGCACGCCCACCACGGGGCCAAGCACGCTGGTCACGGCAGCGTGAGCGCCTTCGATGGAGTCAGTCCCCTCCACTCCCGGAAGTGCTTCGGCCGCGAGACACAGCATGCCGATATTCACCGACCCAGCCAGCACGAGGGCACCGAAGACATCGATACGCGTGGCCCGTAGGTGCTGGCGCAGCGAGGAGTCATCTTCCACCTTGTACTCGCGGTCGCGCACCAGCCCGGAGTGCAGGTAGACCGCATGCGGCATCACGGTCGCGCCCAGCATGGACGCCGCCAGCACCACGGTGTGCGCGCCTTGGAAGCGCGGCAGAATTCCGCTGGCCATCTCCCCGAGACTCAAGCCCGTGACAAACAGCCCGGCCAGGAACCCCACCGTAATGACCAGCAGGAACGTCACAATCACGCCCTCAAAAGTGCGTTGCGAACGCCCACCCTGAAGCAACAACAGCCCCAGCGAGACCACGCCAACAATGACACCGCCAAGCAGCATCGGCGTCCCAAAGAGCAGGTACAGCGCCGTGGCGCCACCAATAATTTCCGCCACATCCGTCGCTGCCGCCACAATCTCGGCCTGCACCCAGTACGCCAGCCGCCCCGGCCGGTTCGAACCGAAGCGGTCGGCGACACCTTCGGTCAGCGACCGCCCCGTCACCAGGCCGTACTTCGCCGACAGGTACTGCACAACCATCGCCATGAGGTTGGACACCACCAACACCCACAGCAGCAGATACCCATAGCTCGCGCCCGCGGACAGGTTCGCAGCCACATTTCCGGGGTCCACGTAGGCAATCGCCGCCACAAAAGCAGGCCCCAGCAGACTCATCATGGGCTTGCGGTTTTTCTCGCTTGATGACGTCACTTGCGACCCTTGTGCCCCTGAATCATTCACCCGGCCATTATTTCACGGCCTCGACACTAAATCTTCAATCAGCCCAAAATTTGGGCAGCCATGGTGCCACCGAGATTTACCAGGCGGTCGGAGATGTCGTCGTCAAGCGAACCGACGAACACGACGGGTTCGGCCGCAAGCTCCCACTTGTAGCCGGTCGTGATGGTTTTCATGGCGTTTTCCGCGCCGGTGGTGTCGAAGCCGCCGCGGATCCAGTAGGAAAATGGCAGCCCCTTGGTAACTTCCTGTGCCTCCCGGAAGGTGGTGTCGAAGAAGTGCTTGAGCGCGCCGGAGATGTAGCCGAAGTTGGCGGAGGTACCGAGCAGGATGGCGTCGGCGCTGGTCAGGTCGTCAATGGTGGCGTCGAGAGCCTCGACAACCTTGACATCCACGCCCTCTAGCGCGGGATCGTTGGCGCCCTCGAGCGCGTGACTTAAGACCTCCTGCAGGAGCGGGGTCGGGGAATGGTGGACGACTAGAAGAGTAGGCATGTCCCGAGGGTATCGGCAGTGATAGGGTAAGCGCAGGTTTCAGCAACAATCCAATGTTTATCGATTCGAGTAAACGTGGCGTCCAGTAAGAAAGCCTCAAATTCGTACTGAACTAGGGGGCAATCGAAGAACGGAAAAATAGATGGAACCATACATCGGAATTGCAGTTTTTGAGTTAACAAAGCAAAGAGATTCAACCTCGGCGAATGAGAGCTTCTTCCGTGAGGACTTATACATTGTCTTTGCCGATTCTGATAGCGCCGCATACGCGCAGGTCGAAGCATTAGCCCACGAAAATGAATTAGCCCCAGAAGATCCTTCCCACTCGGGAGGATCTGTCACGTTGCGCCACATCGTCGATGTCGCCCCCGCTCTTTACGGTCGCGTCGATACAGACATCGACATCTATTCTCGCCACTTCGCATCCCTCGAGGATTACAAACGCTTCGAAATGAAATTAGGTGGCAAAGATCCTCTAGCGGAATCCTAAGACCCATATCATGAACCGCTCCCGCAATTTTGCAGTTGCTGCACTTCTCTTAGCCTTGACCTGCTACATTGGACTGTTTTTCGTCAGCACTGCGCTCTCCGATGCCTGGACAATCCCCCTCGCCGTCGGAGTCTTCGGATTCGGCCTGGTTAGCTTTCTTGCAGCACTGAAGGCCCGGGCAAACGGTTTGACAATCGTGGCGGCACTAGTTGCATTCGCACTCTTGCCCCTAACGTATGTACTAGCCGTAGTTCTCGGCAGCCCCTAGAAAATCACCTGTTCGCGAGGAATTTCCAGACCCGCACGCAGGGCTTCCGGGAGGTCAGCGATGGAGTCGAGCTCTACGCTCCCGCCGCCATCGCTAGCATCACCGCCACCGCTCAGCGAATCCAGAATCCACCGCTGCGCTGCATCCACCGACACCTCGCCGAGAGTCACGTCGCCATCGCGCTTGGACAGTCGCCGCCCTTCAGAGTTCACCACCAGCGGAACGTGCACGAACGAAGGCGTCGCATACCCCAAAAGACCAGCCAAGTACGCCTGGCGCGGGGCGGAGGACATCAGGTCATTACCACGCACGACTTCAGTGACACCCTGCTCGGCATCATCGACGACGACCGCGAGGTTGTAGGCCCACATGCCATCGGCACGCTGAAGGACAAAGTCATCGATCGGGGCGGTAACCTCGCCATGCAGCTCATCGGTCGCAGTCCCCTCACGCACCTGCGATTTCAGGCGTATCGACGGCCTCCTCCCCGCCGCCGCAAATTCGGCCTTTTTCGCGGCGAGGTGCTCGTCGTCAAGCGAACGGCAGGTGCCGGGATACTGACCTGGCACGTCGTGCGGCGCGGAGGAGGCGGCAAGGATTTCGCGGCGCGTGCAGAAACAGGGATAAGTCAGGCTGCGTTGCGTGAGATCGGAAAGTGCGGATTCATACAGCTCAGAGCGTTCGGACTGGCGGATCGGCGTGCCATCCCAGTCGATGCCGATGGCCTCGAGATCGGCGAGCTGCTGCGCCTCATACTCGGGGCGGGAGCGCTGGCGGTCGATATCTTCGATACGCACGATGAAGCGGCCACCCTGCGCGCGGGCGTGCGCCCAGGCCAGCACTGCGGTGCGCAGGTTTCCCAGGTGCAGCCGACCGGTCGGCGAAGGGGCGTAGCGGCCGGTGATTGAATTAGACGACATGGCTACAACGGTAGTTAATGTCGCGCGCTCTACGTAGCTGCCGTATTTTCCGTAGCCGTCACGGCTTTCGCAGTTTGCCGACTACCCGCCACTGCGACCGCAACGGATAGCACTGCGAATGCGATACAAACAATTCCAACCACCGCGCTACTTCCGCCACTCAGCCCCGCCGCGAGCGGGCCAACTGCCGTTCCCGCATAGCCCACGATGTAGTAGCTGGAAACAGTCGCAGCAAGGTCCTTTCCACGTGCCGCTTCCGAAACCCGCAGCAGCGAATACTTGAAAGAAATCCCCTGGCCGACACCACAGATAACGGTTGCGATAATCAGCAAAACAGCATTTGAGCTAAGCAAACTCACTGTTGCGCCACCCAACCCGAGCGCGAGAATCACCAAGCCCACCGGATACGAGACCCGCTGCGCCCTCCGCCCGAGCATCACCTGCGTCACTGCCGATACTCCAAGCATCAAAGCTGTAATCGACGCAATCTTTAGCTGCGTATCGAAGCCCATATCCTTCGCAGCCAGCGGGACTACGGACTGGAAGAGACCGTTGACTCCATACGCACAACCAATCGCTAACGCTCCCGGAATGAAAACTCGAATCACATCTCGAGCCACACCAAACTGCGGCCGCCAGCTCACCGAATTTCTCTCGAAACTACGCTCCCGCACGCGCGCGACACCAACCATCGACATCACGGTGAGCGCTGCGTAAATCCAATACGGCATCTGCAGCGGCGACGATGAAAACTGTGCCACCACAGCCGAGGCCAACGGCCCCAGCGCCAATGCCCCGGAGACAGCAACCGTGCTTGTGAGCGCACCAATCTGCGTGAGCAATTTCTCCTGCAACAAGGCAGTAAAAGAGCCGGTTGCTAACCCTACGGAAAAGCCTGACACAATTCGGGCGAGATATAAGACGGCCTCATGTGAATCGACCAGCGCCGCCGCCAAGAACATCAGCGTTGAGACCAAGGACAGCCCCATGCTGGTAAGCGCAATGGGTTTTCGCCCGAGCGAATCCGACAAGTGGCCGTAGGCCAGCGTAACGATGACTCCTACTGCGTAACAGGCAAAAACCACCACTGTTTTATCGGTGCTCAGCCCCCAGTCGCGCTGGTAGATGGCATATAGTCCGGAAGGCATCGTGCTGCCAATCACCACGATGACCAGCCCCAGCGCGAGCGCTACTCCATCTCGGACATTGGCGGTTTTTGCGGCGTTCGCTCGGGCATCAACAGCATCAGTAACACCCGCAGCCTTTGCAGCCTTCGCGTCAGCGTCACCTGCTGCACCTGCCAAACCTGTCATCTCCACCCCTCCGGCCATTTCATGCTTTCTGGTTATGGAAAGTATGTTTTCACAAAATAGTTTGGATGACTAGACTTTCGACAGAACTAACTCGCAGCACCTTACGTCGTCACGCCCAAACAAACCGCAAAACGCCCGTTCAGCCCACCCTTTCGCTTACAACCACTTGCCTCAAAGACCACAAAGTGATTCGCTAACACCATGAAACAGCGCACGTACTTCGAGCAGGCAGCCGCGATTGCCGCAGAATGCTCGTCACCTGTGCGCCTGGCAATCCTGGAGTACCTTCTCAAAAACGGTCCCACTCGCGTGCGCAGCCTCGCCGAGTCCACCAACATCGCAGAATCGACGCTGTCCAACAATCTCCGGCGCCTCCGCGAAGCCGAAATCGTCGATGTCGAACGACAGGGGAAAACTGCGACCTACTCCATCGCTAACCCCTCGATACGCCAGGTAATTGCCAATCTTTTCCAGGCTGCAGGCGCCGACACTGCCGCACCCATCCCAGAGCACCAACCAGCAGTTACCTTCGCCCGGTCTTGCTACGACCACCTAGCAGGATCTCTCGGAGTACAACTCACTCGGGCTCTGTTCGCCAAAGAAGCACTCATCACCGACGCCGGGGACGTCACCTTTGGCCCCAACGCCGAGAAATGCTTCGCCTACCTCGGCACTGGCCTATCCAGCCTCGACGCAAGCAGGAAGACAGCGTTCCTCTGCAAGGACTGGACACACGCCGACTCTCACCTGGCCGGATCGCTCGGCGCCGCGCTCCTACGAGGCTTAATCTCAAAGGGCTGGTTGACCCCAATCCCCAATTCCCGCGGACTCGAACTCACGGCAGAAGGCAAAGTCGGCCTCGAAGACTTCATCGGCACTCGCTTGGAGCCCTGAGCGGCAGGTAACATTCCCTCCCGTGACAAATAACGAAAACCTGCCCAAGTCTGGGCCGGGCAACGCCGAGGCTGCCGCTGTGAGCACCTCGCACGCGCCCGAGAACGCAACTAAGTCCGAATCCACAGCACACACGCCACGCCACATCCCGGTACCGAAATCGCTGTACCCGATGTTCACGGCCATTTTCATTGGCGTGCTGATTGTCTCCAACATCACCGCCACCAAGGGCGTGGAAATCTTCGGCCTGGCCACCGACGGTGCCTTCTTCCTCTTCCCCTTGAGCTACGTCATCGGCGACGTGCTTTCCGAGTGCTACGGCTACAAAGCCACCCGCCGCACCGTGTGGACCGGGTTTGCCATCCTCGCCGGCGCAATGCTCTGCTTCTTTGCCGCCATCAAGCTCCCGGCGGCACCGTGGTACGAGAATCAGGAAGCATTCGCCACTGTGCTGGGCACCGTCCCGCAGCTTGTTCTCGCAGGTCTGGCCGGTTATGTCGTCGGTCAGCTGCTCAACGCCTGGTCGCTCAACGCCATTAAGAAGCGCACTGGCGAAAAGGCTCTCTGGGCGCGCCTGATGGGCTCGACTGTGGTTGGCGAGTTCGTCGATACGCTCATCTTCTGCTCCATCGCCGCCACCGCGATCGGCATCGATACCTGGGGCACCTTCGTCAACTACGTCATCGTCGGTTTCATCTGGAAGACCGCCGTCGAGATTGTAGTCATGCCAGTCACCTACGCCGTCATCGCGTGGGTCAAGCGCCGCGAAGGCTACTACGACACGCACGTTCCCGCTTAACGACGAAAAAAGTGCCGCGACCTCGCCTGAGAAGCGAGTAGTCGCGGCACTTTTCTGTTTTACTTCACATCCCGTTTGGCATTGACCCACTGCGCAACGCCAACCGCCACAACAATCCAGGCCACCAGCACCACGATGTTGAACCACATCGGCTGCGTCATGCCGGCCTCAAACCCGATGCGTGGATTCTCCGGATTTGCCATCAGACCGCCCAATTGCGTCGACAACTGCTGAATGCGTGCACCCGGCGTGACCAGCCACAGTGGCCGGAAAATCGCATACGCCAGCGCCGCGAACTCCAGCATGCTTTCCACCACCAGAATCCACACCAGCGGAATAGCGACAGCGGCCACGCGCGAGCGCGTCAGCACTCCCAGCGACATCGCGATTAGTCCAAACACTACAAAGCCAAGCACTCCGGCGAGCATGTCCGTGGCAGCGTCGCCGCCCTTGAACTCCACGCGCGGGGAAACCGTCACCGATAGCCAAGCAAGCGCCACACCAATGACCCAACAGACAGCAATCAGCACAAGGGTCAGCGTCATCCGTGCCGAAAGCCACAGGCTCCTTCGGTCCTGCGTCAAGAACGCATGCGCATTCATCTGATCGTTGTACTCACCCGCCAGGGTGGAGCCACCAAAGGCAATCACGATCATGTTGAAGATCACGGTCCCCAACAGCAGCAATTCCCAATCAGCGGTTGCACCAGCGTCCGCCGCCATGCTGAAAGCCGCCATCGGCCCAGCTATCGAGCCCACCAACAACACCACATACACCCACGTGCCACGCAGGCTGGCTAGCTTCGTCCACTCCGACCGCAAAGCGTTTCCAAAACTCATCTCAGTCACTCCCCTACTGCCCAATCGCCTGCGCGCGGTATTCCTGCGATTCCTGGGTCGCAGCCAGGAACTTTTCCTCCAGGTTGTCGCGCTTCGTGTGCAACCGCGTCACCAACAGCCCCTCACGCAGAGCAGCGGCCGCAATGTCGCGGCGGAGTTGCTGCTCGCTGATGCCGTCGTAAAGCGGAATGCGCAATTGCTTATCGACGTCAACCCCACGCGCGACCGGCCCTAACGCCTGCAGCAGCCGAGCGGGGTCATCGACTTCAACTTCGATGACCGTGCCGTCGGAAAGGAATTCATCCATGCTGTACTCGCCGATCATGCGACCGCGGCCGATGACGACGATGCGGTCGGCGGTGAGCTGCATCTCGGAAAGGAGGTGCGACGACACGAGGACAGCGCAGCCCTGTGCGGCCAGCGCCTTGATGGTGTGGCGCATCCACGAGACGCCTTCGGGGTCCAGGCCGTTGACCGGCTCATCCAAAATCAGATGCTGCGGCTTGCCGAGCAGAGCCGCTGCCACTCCCAGACGCTGCTTCATGCCCAGCGAGTAGCCGCCGACCTTGTCCTTCGCCGCCTCGGTCATGCCGACCTGCTCAAGGCACTCTTCCACGCGGGTGTCGGGGATGCCGGCGCCGCGGGCGAGGGCCCGCAGATGAGCGCGGCCCGAACGAGCCTTGTTGTGCCAACCGGCATCCAGAATTGCACCGGCGATGCTGGGCTTATTCTTCAGCGTGGAAAAGGGCTGGTTGCTGTAGGTGTTGCCCTGGGAATCCGTCCCGGTGAACAAGGCCTGGCCCGTGGTCGGGGTATCGAGGCCCAGCATGCAGCGCATGGTGGTGGACTTGCCGGAGCCATTTGGGCCGAGAAAACCTGTCACTACACCGTCGGGAACGGTGAAGGACAGGTCATCGACGGCTAATTTCGAACCGTACTTCTTGCTGAGTCGTTCAACCGTGATCATGTCCTCCATGATGCCGGTTGAGACTGCCTCGCGCAGTAGAGCTAGGTCTAGTTTTGGGGCCTTTCCGGTTGCTCCCTCCACTTCACGCCACGGGTGTCACCTCATGCCACCTCCACAGCTGGCACGAGGTGACGTAGGTGTCGTGAAGTGCGAAAAGGTAAGAGCAGAGCCCCAACCCAGCGCCTAATTCCCCACCGCACGGCCACCGTTGGCGTAGTAGCGGCCCATAAACTCATCGCGATACTCGAAGAACCGGTCCTCCAGGATCGCAGCGCGAATGTTCTCCACCAGCTGCACCATGAAAAACAGGTTGTGAATCGTGCACAGCGTGCCAGCCAGGTACTCCTTGGCCTTCAACAGATGATGCAGGTAGGCCCGGGAATAATTCAGCGAAGTGTAGGAGGGCACCTCCGCATCCACGGGTCGGAAGTCGTTCTTGAAGCGGGCATTCGTCAAGGTCATCCGGCCATCGAGCGTGTACACACCACCACGGCGGGCAAGCCTCGTCGGAGCCACGCAGTCAAAGGTGTCGGCACCGGCCTCGACAGCGGCAAAAATATCGTCCGGCTCGGAAATCCCCAGCAGGTGGCGGGCGCGGTCGTCGGGAAGCTCGTCGTTGACCCAACCGCAGATCAGGCCCAGATTCTGCTTCTCAATCGCCCCACCAATGCCATAGCCGTGGAAGCCGAGCTGGCCGGCATCCTCGAACTCGCGGGAGAGCTCCACCAGCCCGCGGGCGGCCTTGCGGCGCAGGTCTTCGTACTGCGCACCCTGCACGACACCGAATAACTGCTGGATGGGCAACTGGCCGTCGTCAAGCGAATGAACATGCGCATCGACCTGACCGCGCGAAACTGTCAGCTCGTTGTGAGCCTCCAGGCAACGGCGCGCCCAGCGGTGCGTGCGCTCGACGGATGCCTCCTGGTAGCCGCGGGTGTTCATCAGCGTGGTGAGCTCGTCGAACGCCATCATGATGTCGGCGCCCAGCGCGTGCTGAATACGCATGGACACCTCCGGCGTGAAGCGATGCTCGGAGCCATCGATGTGCGAGCGGAAAGTCACGCCGTCCTCGTCGACAAACGCGTTGCGCTCTTTGCCCTCGGCGACGATGTCATCTTTCTGCATGCCGGTGACGTCCATCGCGAGGGTCTTTTTAAAGCCCGCGCCGAGGCTGAGCACCTGGAATCCGCCGGAGTCGGTGAATGTCGGGCCGTTCCAGTTGGAGAACTTTGCCAACCCGCCGGCCTGGTCGACGATTTCCTCGCCGGGCTGCAGGTACAGGTGGTACGCATTCGACAGCATCGCCTGCGCGCCGGTGGATCGCACCTGCTCGGGCGTGAGCGTCTTCACGGTCGCCTTCGTGCCGACCGGAATGAACGCCGGCGTAGCAATATCGCCATGCGGGGTGTGGATGGTGCCAGCACGTCCGCGCGCGCCTTCGATTTGCTTTACGACGTCAAAGCCCGTCGTCCTCGACTGCGACATGAAGCTCCTTGGTTGTGGTCCAGTGCTAATGCCTTGAGGTTACCTGGGCGCTATTCGCAAGTTACTCAGCGCTGTCGTTTTTCTCGGGGTGGGCAGCGTTTTCCGGGTCCCACACGGCGCGGCTACGACGTGGCGCTTCCTCTTCGAGTCCTTCGCGCTTCATCAGTTCCGCAACCGTAATCTTCTTCCGCTTGCGAGCCGGGCTGAAGTACAGGCGGACCTCGATATCCTTGGCGTTTTCCGGGTTCGGCTGGGCGTCGGTTGGTTCAGCTGGCGCGGACTGCATGAGCTGTTCGGTCGGCTCTGCCTGCTCCGGCTGCTCTGGCTGTGCCGGCTGCTCCGGATCAAAAGGCGCCGTAGGGGCGGACAGTTCGGCCTGCTCAGAGCGTTCGGCCTGCTCAGCCTGGTCAGCGGGTTCGAGCTCCTTCAGCTTTGCCTTCTTCCGCTTCGGAATCCAGCGGTTACGCTTCTTGGTCGCGACAGCCACAGCAGTACCACCAGCTGCGCCCGCCGCGCCCTCTGCACCAGCACCGACTTCACCATCGGCACTGTCTGCTTCGTCCTCGTCAGCGTCAGCCCCGCCAAAGCCACGCCCAGCGCCTTCGCTTTCGGGCAACAGGGACTCACCGCGAGCCATACGCTCGCGGCGGCCCTTCTCCACCAGTTCCTCGGAAACCTCTTCCAGGGCAGAGCCTTCGACATCCACAGAAGGCAACACCTTGTCCAGCCACTTCGGCATGTACCAGGTAGCGCGGCCAAGCAGGAACATGGCTGCCGGGATGAAGGTCATGCGGATAACGAAGGCGTCGAAAAGCACTGCGGCACCCAGCGCGAAACCGAATACCTTGATGATCGCCAGGGGTTGCCCGGCGAACGCCGCGAAGACGGAGATCATAATAATCGCAGCGGCCGTGACCACACGAGCGCCGAGAGTAAAGCCTTCAACGACCGATTCTTCGACCGCGTTGTACTTCGACTCTGGTGAGGACTCACCCTTGTTGTGGGTGTAATGCTCGCGCATGCGGGAAACCAGGAAGACCTGATAGTCCATGGCCAAACCGAACGTCACGCCGATGAGGAAGATTGGCACAAAGCTGACCAGCGGACCCGGAGTGCTAATCACACCCCAGAGGCCATCCTGGAAAAATGCCACCGTGACACCGAATGCGGCTGCGACAGAGAGCAAGAAGCCCACACCGGCAGTCACCGGCACCATCAGGGAGCGGAAAATCATCAGTAGCAGAATCACTGCCAGCCCCACGACAACGCCCAAGTAGAGCGGCATTGCGCCCTGGAGACGGTCGGTGATGTCAATTTCAATAGGAACCAGGCCAGTGACACCGGTGAATAGGCCGGTGGTTTGCTCAATCTGCTTCTGCTGATCGCGCACCGCGTTCATCAGCTGCTTGGTCGCAGGATCGAGCGGACCCGACTTCGGGGTCATAATCATCTTGACCGCAGTGCCGTCATGATTCATGCCAATCATCTGGATATGCTCGACACCGACATTGGATTTGAACTGGTCGACAGCGTAGCTATAGGAAGCCTTACGGGCGGCCTCGATGTCAGAGAGTTCCGGGTTGGTCTGTTTCAGGGACTCGATAAGTGGTTTGAGCACCGGTGCGTCGGGCTTCACATCATCCGACTTAGCAATAATGATGAGCTGTGAATTACGTCCCGCGCCGAAGCCCTCTTCAATCATGGTGATGGCCTTGCGGTTCGTGCTGTCCTTCGCCGCAGTAGAGTCCGACGGCAGCGCCAGCTTCAAGTGCATAGCCGGGTAGGCCAACGCCAACAGCAAGACAATACAGCCGACCAGGAACAACCCTGGGGCCTTGTGCACGAAGGTGACCCAACGGCGCCCCATCGTCATCTCGCCGAAGAAGGAAGAGCGGCGTCCCTTGCGCGCATTACGCGAGGGATTGCCAGCAACACCAGGCACGCGGCCAGCGAAGACCTTGTCGCCCAACAGAGACATAACTGCCGGCAGCAGGGTCAGAGAAACCAGCACTGTGAAGGCCACCGTGATTGCAGCCGAAATACCCATCAGGGACATGAACGGCACCTTGGCAACCGTCAGCGCCGCCAACGCGACAATCACAGTGAGGCCAGCGAAAACCACAGCGGAGCCAGCCGTACCGGTAGCCATGCCGATGGCGTCTTCGTTGGTCATCCCTCGGGCTCTTTCTGCCCTGTAGCGAGAGAGGATGAACAGTGCGTAGTCAATACCGACAGCCAGGCCGAACATGACGGCAAGCACCGGGGTAATCGAGTTGACGTCAGTGAATGCTGTCATCAGTGTCACGCCGAAGACACCGATGATGATGCCCACTACCGCCGTCACAATGGGCAGGAACGAAGCCACCAGAGAGCCGAAGGTGACAACCAGCACGATAAACGCCACGGTCACACCGATAATCTCCGAAGTCGGAGCTACCTCAATCGCGGGCTGCATGCCCGGGCCAGAGGCCTCGACCTTGATACCGGCGTCACGACCGGCCTGCATGGCGTCGAGAAGCGCCTGCATATTCTCCGGCTCGATGTCCTGCGGCATCTTGGCATCGAAAACGAAGGTGGAAATACCGTAGCGACCGTCATCGGACACGGTACGCATGGCATTGGCGTCGGCCTCGGCGACATCCTTGGGCAGGCCGGCGGCCATGCCCTGTTCCTTGACCATCGCCTGCATCTTCGGATTGAGGTCTACCGGGTTGTGAAGTTGCAAATCGTCGGCGATTTGGCCGACATTGTCGCGGATGCCGTTAATGACCTGGTCAACAGCTTCTTTATTCTGTGGGTCATCGAGCCTCTGCCCCTCGGGGGCCTCGAAGGCAACATAAATACGCTGCTCGCGAATTGGGTTCGGAACATCGGGGAACTTTTCCTCAATCACGTGTGAAGCCGTTGCCGACGGCATGCCGGGGATCGAGAACTGGTCGATGAACCCCTTCTGGAATGCGGCAACTGCACCGCCCAGCCCCGCCAAAACCAGGAACCACGCGATGATCACAGTCCATTTATGCAGGTAGGAGAACCTGCCGAGTTTGAACAAGGCCTTTGCCATGTCAAGTTTCCCTTACGTCTAATATTCGCCTGGACCGCCCCCAACTGCAGCTTCCCCAAGTTCGCGCTACCCAAGCACTCCCTCGGACTTCACCTGCAGTTTGAAGCCTCTTCGCTACTCCGATGCTAGCGACCACCCCGGATTGGCCAACATCAACTCTGGCGCTGACGCGGTCACTGGGGGCGGGCACGACATAAAAACCGGAAATACTTTTGCTAAGAGTAGCGGACTTCCCGGATAAACGTGAACAATGGGGTGTGTGTTACTGATGTTAATTTTGTGATTTAGGTGCTCCAGGTCGGACGCCTCACCATTTGCCGCTTTACGACGGACACCTCCCACACCTCCACCACACCCAGGCAATCAGGGCCGATTAAATGCAAAACCCCCGGGGCTCCTACTTAAAGGAACCACCGGGGTTTTTATTGGCGGTGACGGAGGGATTTGAACCCTCGGTACGGGGTTACCGCACAAAGCATTTCGAGTGCTTCACCTTCGGCCGCTCGGACACGTCACCGCTAGAAAACGTTACAGGTAGCCCCTTTATCTACCAAATCCCCAGGTCAGGGCGCCCAGGCCTTCGCCAAGCCGCTCTCGCTGCACTACATCCTGCGCCACCCCAAGCCCGTCAACCCTCCACCGCGCTATTCGGGGTGGCCAACGCCCGCTGAGATATGTAAGGAATAGTCTGTAGCTTGAAATCTAGAAACTTAAACACAGAAGTACAGCCACACAGAAAGGGTTCTCCCTCATGATTCGTTCCGCCATCATCGGCTACGGCAACTTGGGCCGCAGCGTCGAAAAGGTCATCGCTGACCAGCCGGACATGGAACTCGTCGGCGTTTTCTCCCGTCGCGATTCGCTGGACACTGAGGCCCGCGTACTCCCGGCGGCGGATGTCGCAAAGTACAAGGATGAGGTAGACGTACTGTTCGTGTGCCTCGGCTCGGCCACCGATGTCCCGGAGCAGGCCCCTGAGCTGGCAAAGAACTTTACGACGGTCGACACCTACGACAACCACCACGAGATTCCGAAGCACCGCGCGGCCATGGACGCCGCCGCCCGCGAAGGTGACAACATCGCCATGATCTCGACCGGCTGGGATCCGGGCCTGTTCTCCCTGAACCGCGTCCTGGGCGCTGCTATCCTGCCGGGCGCAGACCAGATGACCTTCTGGGGACCGGGTCTGTCGCAGGGCCACTCCGATGCCGTGCGTCGTGTGCCGGGAGTGAAGAAGGGTGTCCAGTACACCAAGCCGAACCCGGAAGCTATCGAGGCCGTAAAGAAGGGCGAGGGCGCAGACCTGAAGGGCAACGAATGCCACCTGCGCCACTGCTTCGTCGTCGCCGAAGAGACCGGCAACGCCGACGAGGACGCCAAGCTCAAGGAGCAGATCCGCGAAACCATCGTGACCATGCCGGATTACTTTGCCCCTTACGAGACCATCGTGGACTTCATCTCCGAGGAGGAGTTCGACCGCGATCACCAGGGCATGCCGCACGGTGGCCAGGTCATTACCCGCGGCCAGGCCGGTACGTCCGGTCACGTCATCGAGTTCGGCCTCGACCTGGATCGCAACCCCGACTTCACCGCAGCTGTCCAGGTTGCCTACGGTCGCGCTGCCTACCGCCTGAAGCAGGCCGGCGAGACCGGTGCCCGTACCGTCTTCGAGATCGCCCCGTACCTACTGTCCGCCGAACCACTGGATGACCTGGTGGCCCAGAAGCTGTAGCCAGCCCCAACGCTGGCAGCCGGCCATCGAAACACAAAGAACCCCAACCACCTCCGCATATCAGAAGCGGAAACGGTTGGGGTTATCTCTACCCGAGAACTAAGCGCTTTACTTGTCAGTCAGCTTGCCCAGGGTCTCAGTGGCCTTGTCCTTCAGATCCTCAGCACCCTGCTTGACCTTCGAAGCAGCCTGCTCGCCCTTGCCCTGGTTTGCCAGATCCTCGTTGCCAACGGCGTCGCCGGCAGCTTCCTTAACCTTGCCGCCCAACTCGTCGGCCTTGTTCTGCAGCTCGCTCATTATGTAAGCCTCCCATGTAAACGACTTATCTATTCTCTAGAGCCACCGTCTAGCAGCTCCACTAGTTCCGACGTTACGTGAAAATGAAGGCTCGTCACGGCCACGACGGGAATTGTGACCTAACTGTGACCCCGCTCACGCTTCCAACTGCCGTTGCCGTTCGAAGAATTCCCGCAGGTAAACGGAGCATTCGTCGGCAAGCACACCTCCGCGCACCTGCGGCGTGAACGCGTGGGCGGGATCGCGGATGACATCGGCGATAGAGCCGCACGCGCCGGTCTTGGGCGACCACGCGCCGAAGACCACGCGCCCCACGCGCCCCATGACGCACGCGCCGGCGCACATCACGCACGGCTCCAGCGTCACGACCAACGTGCACTGCTCCAGCCGCCAGCCGTCACCAACGACGCGGGTGGCCTCGCGCAACGCAATAACTTCGGCGTGGGCAAGCGGGTCACCATCAGCTTCCCGACGGTTCGAACCCCGGCCCACAACCTTGCCCTCGGCATCCACGACCACAGCTCCCACCGGCACATCCCCGGGTGCCGTGTGAGCAGCTTCGGCAATAGCCAGGCGCATCCACTCTTCGTCGAGAATGTCCTGTTTTCGACGGGGTAGCGCGCTTGGCCTCTCGTGCAAATGACCTTTCTCAGAGTTAGTCGTCATAGGGGTCGTAGTCGTCATCGTCGCCGTCGTAATCCAGGTCGGCGACATCGGCTAGTTCCTCGGCACACCCCAACTCCTCGGCGATGGCCAGAAGCTGCTCGGACGCCCACAGCGACTGATCGTCACAGATGGACTCCAGGGCTTCCTCCGAACAGCCCAGGTCAGCGAGGATATCCATGTCCCCCTCAGCCCAGGCATCGACATCGTCGAGCTCGTCCTCGTCGAGGTCGGGGATATCCAGATCCAGCTCGTCGAACACATCTGCCGCAATGTCATCGGTCACGGCAGCGGTAGCGTCGGAAAGCACTACGCGCAGCGACCCAACTCCCTGGCGCACGAGAATGAAGTAGTCGTCGTCGATATTGAGCATTCCGACAGCAGCGCGTTCCGAACGCAGATTGCGCAGCGCCTGTGCGGCGTCAGCGAGCGAATCGGTGGCGTCGTCCCCGAGGTCGACGACGCGCCAACCGCGCTCCCCCATAGTTACGGCAACCGCGAAGGAGCGGTCGTCATCGGAGGTGTACCCTCCGGAAAAGGTCGTGCTCATAACCCACAACGCTAGTCGCTGTATGTCATGCTTGTCAGGTGAGCAATTTCGAGTCCCCCTCCCCTGCTTCGTCCTCCCTGTCAGCTGCACAACTACCCGCGGTATGCATCCTCGGTTTGGGCCTCATCGGTGGCTCCATGATGCGCGACCTGCGGGCCCATAACGTCGAATGCTTCGGTTGGAATCGCTCGTCCGCGACGGTCAAGGAAGCCACGAAGGAGGGATTCGACGCCAGTACAGATCTTCAAGCCACGCTCGAACGCGCGGAGGCCAGCCGCGCGCTCATCGTAATCGGCACCCCCATGACAGTCGTCGGCACGATGCTCGACGCCATCAACGAGCACGCCCCCAGCTGTGGCATCACGGATGTGGTCTCCGTGAAGGCGGCCGTCGCCGCCGAGGTCTCCGCTCGCGGGATGGAGGAACGCTTCGTCGGCGCGCACCCAATGGCGGGGTCCGCGCAGGCAGGCTGGTCCGCCACACTCGAAGGGCTTTTCGACGGCGCCCCCTGGGTCATCACCTACGACCTGGCAGCCGCTGCCGACGCTGCGGGCGAGCCCGTCCCGGAGCGCTGGATTGAGGTCTTTTCGCAGGTCGCCAACTTGGGAGCAGCTCTTGGCAGTCAGCTCATTCCAGCGCTAAGCAATCACCACGATGCTAGCGTCGCCCGCATCTCCCACATGCCACACCTGGCAGCCTACGCAATTGCCGCCGCCGGTGAAGCCGGCGGTCCTCTGGCCATTTCGCTGGCGGCCGGCTCTTTCCGCGACTGCACCCGCGTCGCCGCCGCTGCTCCCGACATGGTCATGTCCTGGTGCGAGAACAACACCGAACCCGTGCTCGCCGCGCTTGACGACGTCATCGAGCGCCTCACCGCCGCGCGCACCCAGTTGGCCACCGAGGGAACCGCTATGGACCTGGCCAAAACCGGTCAGATTGCCCGTGTCCGCTACGAGGCCCGCCCCGCTCACCGCCCGATTTTCCGACTGCGCGTCGGAGAGGGCGATTGGATCAACCAGTTGAAGTTGGCCGAAAGCGTCGGCGGCCAGGTAGATGTGTTCTAGTGTGGAACTATGTTTTCCCCCGAGCTGCACACCAGCCTCGCCGGCATCACTGTCGTCAACTTCGCCATTAACGTTCCGGGACCACTGGCCGCTCAGCACTTGGGCCAGCTAGGCGCCCGGGTGATTAAGGTCGAACCACCCACAGGCGACCCGCTCGGTTCCTTCGGCCGCCCCTGGTATGAAGCTATGTCCGCAGGTCACGAGATTATCCAGGCGGATCTGAAGAGCAATGAGGGTCGCGCACAGCTGAGCTCGCTGATCGATGAGGCCGATGTGGTCATCACCTCGGTTCGCCCCTCCGCGCTGGAACGCATGGGGCTGGCGGGCCTCCACGAGCGCCCGAATGGGCCGGTACATATCGACATTGTCGGTGATACCGAAGCTCCAGAAACCCCTGGCCATGACCTGACCTACCAGGCGGAGGCCGGAACCCTCACGCCTCCGGCGATGCCGCCGGTGCTGTTGGGCGACATTCTGGGCGCGCACTTTGCGGTCACCGCTGCCCTTGCCGGGTTGATTAAGCGGGCGGGTGCTGGGGCGGACGTCGTAAAGCAGCCTGGACTGCACTGCCGCATCGGCCTAAAGCAGGCGGGCGAGGCCGGTGCCGCGCCGCTGAAGTACGGCATGACGGCGCCCGGCGGACTACTCGGTGGCGGCCTGTGGACGTACGGCCTCTACCCCAGCGCCGACGGCTACGTGGCCGTGGCAGCGCTGGAGCCGCACTTTGCCGCCGCCCTGACCGAGGCCACTGGCGCGAGCAACCGCGAGGAACTTGCGGATTTCCTCCGCGAGCGCACCAACGCCGAAATCATGCAGCTTGCCAGCGAAAAGGCGCTGCCACTGGCTGCGGTGGAGTAAGAGGGCGACTTAAGGCCGCGTGCCTCGACGTACTCCTGGGCCTGGAGCCTTACGCGGTCAGCCCCGTGGCCTCCGCGGTGAGCTCCACCGAACGCAGTCGGTCAGGAACCTTCAACGACTGATGAGCCACGATCAGCTCATCCGCCGCCGAGTACTCACCGAACTGCGCAATCTGCTCACGCACCTGTGCCACCGTGCCGACTGCCGTATGACGGAACATATTCTGCACCTGGCGCCCCTGCGGGGTATCCATCAGAATCTCTGCCTCATCGTCGGTGAGGTGGTGACCACCGCGGCTGAGGAACCGCCTGACCATGTTCCTGCGGGTAGCGAAGTACTGCTGCTGCGCATCCTCTTCGCTTTCCGACGCAATCACGTTCATGGCCGCAAAAGCGTACGGCTTATCCAGCTGCTCAGAAGGCTGGAACTGCTCGCGGTAGACCGCGATGGCATCGCGAAGCGCGTCCGGCGCGAAGTGCGAAGCAAACGCGTACGGCAAGCCGAGCGCCGCCGCGAGCTGAGTACCAAAGAGCGAGGAGCCCAGGATGTACAGCGGCACGTGGGTGCCGCGGCCCGGAATCGCGTTGATGCCCTTAATCAGCGACTCGTCGGAGAGGTAACCGCGCAGCTCCTGCACATCCTGCGGGAAGGAATCAGAAGAGCGCGGGTCACGACGCAGCGCACGCATAGTGGCCTGGTCAGTGCCCGGAGCGCGGCCAAGCCCCAGCTCGATGCGATTCGGGTACAGGTTCGCGAGCGTGCCGAACTGCTCCGCGACCGTCAGCGGTGCATGATTTGGCAGCATGACGCCGCCGGAGCCGAGGGTGATGCTCTCGGTTTTTGCAGCCACGGCTGCGATAAGAACTGCCGGCGACGAGGACGCGATGGAGTTCATATTGTGGTGCTCAGCGTACCAAATACGCTTATAACCAGCCTTTTCCGCTGTCTGCGCCAAATCGATGGAGCCCTGTAGGGCGTCGGCGTGGGACTGCCCCGAGGCTACGGTAGCGAGGTCAAGAATGGACTCAGTACGAATCATGGTTCCACAGTCTAGACCGTTAGTCGGATATTGCGAGTTTGAGATGCTTCGAATATTGAGGCGCTGGGGTTTGGGGTTTTGGGGATTCGGGTGCGGGTGGCTCGTGGGTGGATCGTGGGCGGCTTGCGGGTGGACGGGCTCATGGGTGGCTCGTGGGCGGTATTCACTTGTCGATGAGGTATTCACATATCGATGAGCTATAGCCTGGCCACAAGTGAATAGCTCATCGATATGAGCGCAGGCAGAGCCAATACCGCGCGCATAAGTGCCAGAAAAGGGTTAAGTAAAGAAAAGTGTGTCCGCATGCC
>NZ_KV799348.1:0-398 GCF_001809925.1 Corynebacterium sp. HMSC064H12
TACCTGCAACCCCCACCAACAACCATCGACCCCGACAACCTTGCAGCAACAACAAACAGCCTCGAAGGTGGCATCAACGCCCCCATAAAAGAACTAGCCCGCAGACACCGCGGACTATCACTACCGCATCAACGCACAGTGATGGATTGGTGGCTGTATCTACATACAGAAGTCCCTGACGATCCGGTCAAGATCGCCAGGGACCAACGATGGGGTCAAGACGCACTTTCCACAGCAACAGACCTGATCACCCACAACACCACAGCCACTACCAATGACATCGGTGCACCAGCAGAATACGACACCGCCATCGACACCAGCTACCAACACAACCTCGGCATCCAAAAAGGCTGGATCAAATAACCGCAACACGCCCGGAAAAGACACACTTTTCTTTA
>NZ_KV799349.1:0-6195 GCF_001809925.1 Corynebacterium sp. HMSC064H12
CGCCGAGCGGACACACTTTTTGCTACTTAACCCCTTTTTGCTGTGTAACTTGAGAAAGTTTTAAGTCCCCGAACCCACCCTCGTTGCATCAGACGCCTCAGCGCTTGGTAGTGAAAAATAACCGATGATCTGTACCCATGTACGCAATGACGAGGACTGTCTGTTATTAATCCTGCTGCCTCAGTACAGGTGAGATCTTTAGGTGTCCCTTTAAGGCCAGAGACAGGCCGTCGCGCTCGCCGACAATCTGGATGCAACTACCGACTTATCAAAATGTGAAATTCTTCTGGTTTCGCTACCGAACCCTGCCACTTTGCTATTCGGCCGGCTTATCCGCGGCCTCGATAAGCTCGGTTGACCAGTTCGCCTGCTGAATACGGGTATCCAAGTCCCGGTATTCCTTCGCCGCCTTGTCGGCTTTCTGGCGCAGCGACCGGATATCCACAGTGGCGACATAGCGAATCTCCGAGGCTGAGTATCGATCCCGCCGACCCGAGCCCTGATCGGCTGCGGAGGTGTAGAACCGCCGCCGTGTTAGCAGGTGGTCGCGCTTCGCAAGTGCGTCGCTAAGCGTTCCGTCCTCGAAGGCAGTAGCGGAATTCGTTGCGTTAATCGAGCGCACCAGCCATTCGAAGCGCGCCATCAGACGCTCGGCTTCGGCAATAAGCGCTTGCGGATCTTCATCAGGCGTATCGCCTTCCTGCACCTGCGCTACTAGCGAAAGACGGCGATTAATCTCAGCCAGCCGGTCGGAAACTTCGGATCGTGCGGCAAGAGCTTCGGATAACAACATGGCATTTATTGTACGCGCAGTGCTTATCGACGGTCGCTGCGTGCAGTCCCACCCCCTCAATTTCGGTAAGACGGAACGTTAACTGCTGGGAAATTGCAGGTAAGGGCACCCGCATGGGGGACGTGTGGTAGAGAAATTCAGTAGGATAAGGGGTATGGCTGACAAGAATGAAGAGGAATTCCACATCGTCGATTTGGCGAAGACCGAAGGTTACGTCGTCGATGATTCTGATGAGGACGATCCGGTACTGGTCACTCCAGACGGTGAGCGGGTTGATACCTGGCGCGATGGCTACCCGTACGAGGAGCGCATGACGCGCAAGGAATACGAGTCTATTAAGAGGAAGCTGCAGATTGAGCTTCTGAAGTGGCAGAACTGGACCAAGGAAACTGGTCAGAAGCACATCATCCTCTTCGAAGGCCGTGACGCCGCTGGTAAGGGCGGTACCATTAAGCGCTTTAATGAGCACCTGAATCCGCGTGGTGCTCGTACTGTGGCTCTGGAAAAGCCGTCGCCGCGTGAGTCCACCTCGTGGTACTTCCAGCGCTACATTGAGCACTTTCCGTGCGCTGGCGAGATTGTCTTCTTCGACCGTTCTTGGTACAACCGTTCGGGCGTTGAGCGCGTGATGGGTTTCTGTACTGAGTCGCAGCACGCAGAGTTCCTGCGCGAGGTTCCGATGCTGGAAAACATGATTCTGGGCTCCGGTATTTCGCTGACCAAGCTGTGGTTCTCGGTGACTCAGAAGGAGCAGCGCACTCGCTTCGCTATTCGCCAGGTTGACCCGGTGCGTCAGTGGAAGCTCTCTCCGATGGACCTCGCATCGCTGGACCGTTGGGGTGACTACACCCGCGCGAAGGAAGAGCAGTTCCGTTACACGGATACCGATGAGTCCCCGTGGATTACCATTAAGTCCAACGACAAGAAGCGTGCCCGCATCAACGCGATGCGTTATGTGCTGAGCAAGTTTGAGTACACGGAGAAGGACCACGAGCTGGTCGGTACTCCGGATCCGAAGATTGTTAAGCGTGGCCGCGACCAGATTGGTGACTAATTCGGTGGCTCGTAACTGACAAAATTCTTGTCTAGAGGTAACGCCCGCATGAGTGCTCAGGCACTCGGCGGGCGTTTTCTTATGGCGGGCGGCGGCGGGCCAATCCTCCTGTGGCTGGGGACCCGGGACCACCGCGAGTTAGTGACTGAGTTTATGACAAAAACGGCCAGAAATTTTGCTCGAAAGTGTCATAAACTGGGTCAGTTTCACATTTGCAGCCCGCCAGCTTTTTAGTCCGTCAGACTTTAGCCTGCCAGCTTGCAGCCTTTACCCCTCAATCAACTCCTGACCCCAGTAGGAATCTGGGGTGGTGCCAGGGGCAATCCAATACACAGCGGAGCCCATGTGACGGTTCCACTCATTGAGCAAATCGCCGCGATCCAAACGGGCCTGGATTGCGCTGAACTGGTTGTCCGGGTTCTTCTGGAATGCAACCCAGACCAGGCCAACGTTCGGTCCTTCGAATGGGAAAGCTGGCTCACCGGGCTGGTCTTCGTATGCATAGGCGCGGCGACGCAGGGCGTCGTCAGGCTGGCCATCCTGCTCACGGGACAGTGCCAAGTGAGACTGGCGGTGGATGAGGTACTCGCCCTGGTCATCGACGGCGTCCATGTCCTCTTCATCGAACTCGTCGTTGCCGCCGGAAAGAGGAGCGCCGGTGTGGAAGTCACGACCGATAACGATGGAGCGTTCGTCGGTGCTGAGCTCCTCCCAATTGTTCAAGTCGAGCGCAATACGGCGAACAACCATCACGCAGGAGTTGTTAATCGCCTTGTCCTTGGAGTCGATCCACACCTGTTCGGACCATTCATCTGGAGTGGACGGGTTGACGGTGCCGTCGAGCTGACCCAGCGGGTTGCGTGGGGTAGCGCCGTGAGGCTGCGAACCCCAGGCGTAGGAAAAGCCTTTCTGGAACCACTTCACGCGAGCCCACGGAGCCGCCTTCTTTTCCAGTAGACGGGACGCGGCCGTAACGGTGACGAGGTCATCACCGCACAACTGCAGGGCGAAGTCAGACTGACCCCACTCAGGGCGGAGCATGTCATGCTGGAATGACGGGATATCGTGCAGACCAGCCGGCTTGCGCTCTGGTTTGCCGAGGACGTCGAAGATGCGCTCACCGAAACCGGCTGTGATAGTCAGGTTTGCAGTGGCTGCGACCATTTCCGGTTCCAGATACCCCTCGATGTCCTGGCCTTGGGTGAGGCGGCGGGCAACGTCGGTAAGCGAGGAGAACAGTTCCTTCAGATCTGCTGCGTCGATGCCGTCCTTCAAATCGAATGCGACGAGGCGGAGATGTGCTTGGCCGGGCTGTTCAACGCCTGACTGGACCGGGCCATCGAACGGAATCTTGGCGCCCCTCAGGGAAGGTCCGGAAGCCTGTGTCACTCGAGGTCACTCCTTGAAAAGAGGTAGAATAAATAGCTTTTATGACTACGAGCTTAATCACTTTGGTCCCAGCAGGAGAGCATCAAAGCAAAGGCTCGGGGAGGGGGCTAAGTGAATGAGATATTTGTATATTGCGATATACTTCACATCCACAGCCGCCTCGAAGGTGTTCATTAAGGAAAGTGCTGCATATCGCACGTTTTCCGCGCAAGGTGTGTTTTGAGCCTAGCGCGCATAAGGCCTTCGAGTTATGCAGGGGAATCCCGGTGCAAGTCCGGAACTGTCCCGCAACGGTAAGCATCACTGCCAGAGCTTTGGTTTATCCGACGCGTTGATAACCAATCTTTTCAGTGATGACAAGTCCGAATGCCTGCCGGTTGTGCAATTTCATACCCGATGCTGATCACGACTGACGAGGAAATCACGAGATCATGGCAATTCACGCAACCCTCGCGGGCATTCCGCGGATAGGGCGTAATCGTGAGCTCAAAAGAGCTCTGGAAAACTACTGGCGCGACCCGGCGACCGGCGGCCTGCTGGCCGCGACGGCGCGCAACACTGTCAATAGCTACATTGGCGCAGCGCTGAAGGCAGGAATCGACTCGGTTCCGACAATTGGGCGCTCGTTCTACGACTCTATGCTGGATACATCGGCGCTGCTCGGAGTGCTTCCAGCCCGCTTCCAGAATGTCCCGAAAACGGACGGTTCCAACCTACCGGAATGGATCAACCACTACTTCGCCGCCGCTCGCGGTACGAAGACGCAACCGGCATCCGCAATGACCAAGTGGTTCGACACCAATTACCACTACATTGTTCCGGAGCTGTCAGCCGATACTGAATTTACCTCTGACCTCACTGACTGGTTGGATGATTCCTGCAGCTTAAACAATGGCGCCACCACCATGCTGCGCCCTCATTTGATTGGTCCTGTGACCTACTTGAGCCTGTCGCGTACCGACGATGATTCGAACCCACTTGGCCTTTTGGAAAAGTTGACCGATGCGTACGCGGAAATCATCGCTCAACTGGGGGATAAGGGCTTTGAGTGGATTCAGCTCGATGAGCCAGTATTGGTCACTGACCTCGATGAAGTGACTCTTGCTAGGACTCGCCAGGCCTACGAGAAGTTGGCCGGCGTGGCGGAGTCTGCGAATACCAAGTTGTGGGTGCAGACCTACTTTGGTGATGGTGATCAGGCGCTGGAAACCCTTTCTGGCACAGGCGTGCAGGCCATTGGTTGCGACCTGGTAGCAGGTAGCTTTGAGTTGCCGCATTGGACCGGCAAGGAACTGCTGGTTGCGGGCATTGTTGATGGGCGTAATGTGTGGCGCACCGACTTGGATGCAGCCCTGGCGACGCTGGAGAAGCTGGCAGTCCGAGGCCCCATCGCGGTGTCGACTAGCTGTTCGCTGCTACACGTCCCGTACTCCCTGGCCTCGGAAAACCCGAGCGAAGAAGATGCCGAGGTGCTGCAGTGGCTGGCCTTCGGGGATGAGAAAATCGGCGAGGTGACCCTCTTGGCGAGGGCGCTTGATGCCAGGTTGAATGACCGCCAACTCGATGCCGCGGATTTGAAGGCGTTGAGGGAGTCCCGGGCAGCACTGGCATCAAGGGCAGAATCGAAGCGGATTGTTAAGCCTGAAGTTCGTGAAGCTTTGGCAGCAATCGAGGAGAGCGACCGGACTCGTTCCTCGTTTGCAGCTCGCCAGGCGGCTCAGGCTGAGGCCCTTAACCTGCCTCCGCTGCCGACCACCACAATCGGTTCCTTCCCGCAGACCAATAGCATTCGTCGTGCACGTGCGCAGTTGCGCGCGGGAGAGCTCACCCCAGTCGACTACGAATCAGCAATGCTCGCTGAAATTCGATGCTCCATTGAGCAGCAGGAAGAATTGGGACTCGATGTGCTCGTTCACGGCGAACCTGAGCGCAATGACATGGTGCAGTACTTCTCGGAGCAGCTGGACGGCTATCTCGCGACCGCCAATGGCTGGGTCCAAAGCTATGGTTCCCGCTGCGTGCGGCCGCCGATTCTCTACGGTGATATCACCAGGCCAGAGCCAATGACGGTGCAGTGGTACAAGGCAGCGGCAAACATGACTGACCTTCCCGTCAAGGGAATGCTCACCGGGCCGGTGACCATGTTGGCATGGTCGTTTGTCCGTGATGACCAGCCCATCGGTGACACTGCGGATAACGTTGCGCTGGTTTTGCGCGATGAGATTGCAGATCTCGTGGCCGCTGGAGCGCAAATCGTGCAGGTCGATGAGCCAGCCATTCGCGAGTTGCTGCCCCTGAATGAAGCGGACCAGCCCGCCTACCTGAAGTGGGCCGTAGGTTCCTTCCGTCTGGCTACCTCTGGTGTGGCTGACGACATTCAGATTCACACGCATATGTGCTACTCGGACTTCAATGAGCTTATCGACACCGTCGATGATCTCAACGCCGATGTCACGTCCATCGAAGCAGCTCGCAACGGTATGCAGGTGCTCGCAGCGCTGAAAGATGAGGGATACGTTCGCGGGATTGGTCCAGGTGTCTGGGACATCCACTCGCCTCGCGTGCCGACGGACGGAGAAGTCAACCAGCTCGTGGAAGATGCGCTTGAAAGCGTTGACCCCAACCTGCTGTGGATTAATCCGGACTGTGGTCTAAAGACCCGAGGTTGGGAAGAGGTTACGGCTTCACTGAAAGTATTGGTAGCCGCAGCTCAGCAGGCTCGGTTGCAGCTAGCAGAGTAAGTCGCGAACTGCATAGCCGCAAAATAAATAGTGGGTTAAGTAGCAAAAAGTGTGTCCGCTCGGCGTGTCGCCGGGTGGGCACCTTTTGCTACTTAGCCCTACTTAGCCCCAATGCGAGTTAGTGACCTCGGTTATGGCTGGCAGCGGGCCAATGGAGTTACTGACCGCGTTTATAGCAAAAATTGTCCGAAAAATGGCTTGAAAGTGTCATAAACTCT
>NZ_KV799349.1:6295-77735 GCF_001809925.1 Corynebacterium sp. HMSC064H12
CTTGAAAGTGTCATAAACTCTCACAGTTTCACATTTGCAGCCCGTTGTGCCTACCAGGCTCCTACCTAAGCCCCCCCACTCAATCCGGGCTACTTCTTGGCCACCACTGGCTCAATTGGGTTACCTCGCCAGGAGGTGTGCGCAGGAACATGGTCACCGCGCATGACGAGAGAACCGGGTTCGACGCGGCAGCCGTCGTCAAGCACAGATGCCGGCAGTGCGACTGAGTGCGGTCCTAGGACGGAGCCGTGTCCGATGTGGACGGTGTCGAGCGTCATCACGCGGTCGGTGAACAGGTGCGTCTGAACGACACAACCACGGCCGACAGAAGCGCCCCGCTCGATTTTGACAAGGTCGGTCTCGGGCAGCCAGTACGTCTCCAGCCACACCCCGTGGCCAACGTTCGCGCCGAGCAGACGCATCGCGCGTGCGATACCGCCGGTGGCCATCGCCGGGTTCAGGTACCACGGTGCGGCAACCATTTCGACGAATGCATCCTGCAGCTCATTGAGCCAGACGAACTTGCTCCACAGTGGGTGATCACCGGGCTTGTGCTTGCCGACGCACACCCACTTGGCCACGACCGTGATGAGCAGCCCCAGCACACCAACAATCAGTAGCACGGCAGGGGAGAGCAGCCACGCGACCAGCAGGCCGAGCAGGGCAGCGCCAACGCCACCTGCAGTGACCAACTCCGCGGTGAACATGCCAAGGGCCTGCAAGATAAACAGCGTGACCGTAGCCAACATGAGAGAGACCATCGGTGCCAGGACGCGCAGTGTCTCGACGATGCCGCGGGCGACCTTCAATCCCGTAGTCGGACGGTAGGTCTGCGCCGACTCATCGCTGGAGACGGTGCCCACGCGGCGCATGCGCTCTGGCGGCGAACCCCACCAGTTGGAGCCGGACTTGGTCTTCTTCGGGGTAGAGGACAGCACGGCCACCAGCGAGTTCTTCGCCAGCTTGCGTTCTGGAAGCGTGATGCCGGAGTTGCCCAGGAAGGCGCGCTTGCCGATGCGGGAGTCACCCACCAGCAGCCAACCGCCGCCGAGCTCGTAGCTGCCGACCATGGTGTCGTCAGCCAAGAAGGACTCGTCCTTGACGTGCAAGAACTTCGGAATACCGATCGCGGTGGAGACTTCGCTGTCGTGACCAATTTGGGCGCCCAGTGCACGCAGCCACAGCGGCGTCAACATGGAGGCGTAGATGAAAAATAGGTCGTGACGGGCAGCGTCCATCAGGCGAATTGTCGCCCACGACTGCCAACCCACGCGCGAACGCACCGGGAACACTCCCGGCTTCAGGCCGATGCTGAACAGGCGCACGAGAATCAGCGTCAGCAGGGCATACACCGCAACACCGACGAAGGTGGCGGGAATAGCCCACAGCACGGCGCTACCCAGCGTTGGCCAGAGATTCGAGGTGGTTAGCTCGGTGGTGCCGTCGATAAGCCCCGTGCCCCAACCGATGACAGCAGCCATCGCGACCGCAGCGGACAGCGGCACCAGCGTCAGTAACACAGCAGTAAGACCGTAGATAGCCACCCAGTGGCGACGCGCCGGCGGGACTTCCTCCGGGAAGCGGTGCTTGGACCGGCCGACCTTGCGAGCCGGGGAACCCGACCAGCGCGCACCAGCCTTGACCTTCTTTTCACCGGTGACGGTGGAACCCGCCTCGATGTGAGCGTCATTGCCGATACGCGCGCCGGGCAGCAGCGTGGAACGGGCACCGATGCGGGCGTGCTTGCCAATAGTGACCTCGCCGACGTGGACGACATCACCATCGACCCAGTATCCGGACAGGTCTACCTCCGGCTCGATCGAGCAGTAATCATCCAGTTTGACCAGACCCGTCACCGGCGGCAGCGCGTGCAGATTCACGCCCTTACCAATGCGGGCACCCAGCATGCGGGCATACCACAGCACGAACGGAGCGCCCGCCACTGAGTGGGCGCCGGAGCTCTCTGCCAGGCGTTCAGCCGCCCATAGGCGCAGATGCACCGAGCCGCCACGCGGGTAATCACCCGGGGCGATGTTGCGCGTGAGCAGGCGTGTCGTCGCCGCGTTGATGGGCATAACCCCCAGCGGGGTCAGGAACAACACGGCCAGTACAGCCACCAACCAGCCTGGTAGTGCCAGCGGCCCGCCGATAACCCAGTTGATAATCGCAAGCCACGTTACCCAGCGCATGCCACGTGCCCACTGCAGAGGCACCATGAGGCCGACCTGCGCCCAACGGGTCTTGCGGGAGACAGGCGTCGGCTCGGGCACCTTTTCCAGGTGGGCGGTGGGGTCTGGCGCGTCGGCAAGCATGTCGTCGCTGATGAAACCGCGAGCGACCAATTCCTCGGCGAGGTTTCCCAGGCGTGGGTGGTCGTAGAGATCGCGCACGGCGACCTGTGGGGCGCGCTGACGAATGCGCGCGATGACGCTCGCCGCCGCCAGCGACGTGCCGCCCAGGGCGAAGAAGTCCGAGGCTGCGCCGGGCGCAGGTACGGACAGCACGTCGGCCCAGATATCGGACAGCCATTTCTCCACAGGGCTCAGCTTGTCGACGTCGCCCTCACCCGCACGTGCAGGCAGTGGCCACGGCAACGCCGCCTTGTCGACCTTGCCGGAGGTGCGAACCGGCAGCTCATCCATGATGTGCAGGCGTGGCACCATCGCGGCTGGCATGGCATCGCGGAGGGTGTCCATGCACTTGTCGTAGTCCATGGCTGCGGCGTCGCCACCGGCGCCGACGTAGCCGACCAGGATGGAGTCGCCAGCACCGGTCTTCTGCACCACGACAGTCGCCTGAGTAGCGCCGGGGAGGGCAGCCAGGTGCGCCTCGACCTCGCCGAGCTCAATACGGCGCCCGCCGATTTTCACCTGATCGTCGACGCGGCCGGTGAAGTACAGTCCGCCCTCATCCATGATGACGTGGTCGCCGGTGCGGTACGCGCGCTCCCAGCCCAGGGCTGGCAGCGGCGCGTACTTCTCGGCGTCCTTCTCCGGATCCAAGTAGCGCGCGAGTCCCACACCGCCGATGACTAGCTCACCCTTCGTGCCCGGTGGGACGGGGTTGCCCTCCTCGTCGATAACGGTGAGGTCCCAGCCGTCCAGAGGAAAACCAATGGTCACGGGCTTGCCAGGCTTCAGCTCGATGCCGGAGGCCACGACGGTGGCCTCGGTGGGGCCGTAGGTGTTCCACATCTCGCGCTCAGGGGTGGACAGGCGCTCGACCAGCTCTTGCGGGCAGGCTTCGCCACCGACGATGAGTAGGCGCACGCTGTCGAGTGCTTCAGCGGGCCACAGGCCGGCCAGTGTTGGGACCGTGGAAACGGCCGTGATGTGGCGGGAAATCAGCCATGGGCCCAGGTCTACACCGGAGCGCACCAGCGAACGTGGGGCCGGCACCAGGCAGGCGCCATTTCGCCAGGCCAGCCACATTTCCTCACAGGAGGCGTCGAAGGCGACGGACAGTCCGGCGAGAACGCGGTCGTCCGGGCCGAGCGGCCCTTCCGGGTGGTTGGCCAAGAACCAGCGGGCCTCCGCATCGACAAAAGCGGCGGCGCTGCGGTGGGTGACCGCCACGCCCTTGGGCTTGCCGGTGGAGCCAGAGGTGAAAATAATCCAGCAGTCATCGTCAGGAGTGGGCTCCTGCGAGATGATCTCGCGTGCGTTCGGCGGCGTCGGTTCCGTCGCTTCCTCGTCGGAGTCGGCGTCGAAGTCCAGCGGGCGGGGGCGATTACGCGCCGTAGAGCCAGCCAAATGTAGGCCTTCAGCATCGAAGTAACCAGCGATACCGGCCTCGCCGAAGACCATTTCGGCACGCTCGTCGGGGTCGTCCGCATCCACCGGAACGTAGGCGGCACCGGCAGCCATGATGGACAAAATTGCCAGGTAGAGCTCGCGGCTTCCCGACGGCATCCGCACACCAATGCGGTCGCCGCGACGGATGCCCTGTTCGTAGAGCCACGTAGCTGTGGAATCAATCTCGTTGATTAATTCCGCATACGTGACGACAACCTCGCCGTCATCGATGGCCTCAGCCTCAGGGAACCTTCGCGCGGTCGCCCGGACAATGTCAATGAGTGTGCGCTCAAGCGGCTGTTCCGTAGCACGTAGGAACTTCGCTTCAGTGGTTGTCACTTAGAAGATCCCTTCTTATTCTTCTTGCGCTTTTTCTTCTTCTTCGACTTCTTCCGTTTAGGACGCTGGGCATCGCTTGACGACGTCGCCTGCGTCTTATTCTCCGCCATGTTCTTGGTGTCTGTCTCAGTGGCCGTGACCTCTGGGGTAGCGGTCTCGGGGTTCTTCGCGCCGGCATCGGTTTCGGGGCTTGCAGCGGAGTCGTCGGCAAGCGATGCAAGCAGCGCGCGTACCTCGGGTGCGCATTCGGCGACGGCGGCGCGTTCGGCTCTGCGGAGTGAGCGTCGCAGAGATGCGCGGGTGGTGTTGCCCGTTTCTGTCAGCGCGATGAGCTGGCGGCGTCGATCCTTGGAGTCTCGGGTGCGTTCGACTAGATTTGCCGACTCCAGAGAGTCAATCAGGCGAACCATGTCAGAGCGGTCCATGCCGAGCAGCGCGCTCAGCTCGGTTTGAGCCATGTCGCCGCCATCGGCGATAGCCTCCAGAACCCAATACCCGCGGATGGAAATCGACTCAATCTGAGTGCGGCCCAGAGCCGCGTTGACACTGGCGCGGACAGCCGCATCGAGCTGTGCCAGGCACCAGGACGCGGATTTGCGCAGGGCGGCCGGTGTGACGGCGAGTTCGCTTGCGGAGCCGGGCTTGCACTTGGACTTAGCGCTGGCCTTGTTTTTCGCTTTCGCTCCCTTGCGAGCCTTCTTCGCCTTGGTGCTGCTCTGTGCGTCGACAGCAGGCACCTTCGCGTCTACGGCGGCTGCCACACCACCGCTGGTGTCGGCTGAGTCCGCCGAGGAAAGTACGGATGAATCAGACATACTTCCCATACTAGACAATCTGGGGAACCATCAATAATGGGACATGGCCAACTAATAATGTCCCTGTTTGCCTGCGGATTGTTAGAAGGTCGGTGCTTTGGGGTGGGTAGATAAAAGAAAAACTGCCCTGCAGGTAGGCAGGGCAGTTGTAGTTGATTTAGTTGGCCTTCTCCATTGGGCGGCCGAAGTGCTCCCAGTCGATCATGCCGCCGGTGATGACGATGGTGTCGATACCGTTCTTCTCCAACCAGGAAGAAACCTGAGCGGCACGTCCACCGGAGCGGCACATCAGGTAAATGTCGGAATCCAAATCCAGCTCGCCGTAGCGGGACGGAATCTCTTCCATGGGGATGTGAACGGCGCCGGTGGCGTGGCCGTCATCCCACTCCATCTGTGAGCGGACGTCAATGATCTGTGCGTCTTCGGGTACTTCGGATACGTTTACGGTTTCCATAGTGCGCACTATACGCAATCTGGCCTTATCGCCGGAAGCACAAAGGCCGCCGGAGGAAAACTCCGACGGCCGTAGCGCTGAATCACGGGAACTGCGTCAAAGGTGCGAGCCCCAGAAAGGGAGATTGGCTAGCGCAATTTTTACTTGTGGCTCTTACTTGTGGCGCTCGATAGCCTCAGCCAGGATGCGCTCAGCCTCAGCCTTGTCGCCCCAGCCCGAACCGGAAACTTCCTTGCCCGGCTCCAGGTCCTTGTAGTGGACGAAGAAGTGCTCAATCTCGTCCTTGGTGAACTGGGAAACATCGTCGATGTCCTGGTAGTGGTCGAAGCGGACATCATCCAGGACGCACAGCAGCTTGTCGTCGCCGCCGGCCTCGTCGGTCATCTTGAAAACGCCGAGCGGACGAGCCTTGACAATAACGCCCGGGAAAACCGGCTCCGGCAGAATCACGAGAGCGTCCAACGGATCGCCATCCTCGCCGAGGGTTTCATCGATGAAGCCGTAGTCGGCCGGGTAGGCCATTGGGGTGAACAGGTAGCGGTCGAGGTAGACCTTGCCGGTCTCGTGGTCGACTTCGTACTTGTTGCGCTGACCCTTCGGGATCTCAATAGTGACCTCAACGCTCACGGCGATGACTCCTTATAATCGGTGTACACTTCTCTGACGGCTATCTTATGCGAAACCCGCTCAAAATCGTTTATTTGTGCACCTTAAGTGAGGTTTTGTTTCCAGGAAGAAGGTGTTTGTGACCGTGGGTAGTACCGACTCTGACAGCTCCAAAACCGCCGCTAAGGGCACGCAAAAATCGCCCAGTTCCGTAAAATCCGGCAAGTCCAAGAAGTCGCGTGGACTGAAAATCGGCGGTGCCATCGCCGGTGTTCTCGTTATCGCAGCGGGCAGCGGCGTAGCGGTTGTCGTCAATAACAATCGTCAGATTGTGGTCGATGCGCCGCCCGCCGTCAGTCAAGCTTCTGTTCCCGTGACGGCTGCGCAGTCTTCGCTTGACGACGGCACTCTGGCCCAAAAAGTCAGCGCCATCATGGACGCTGCTGCGGCTGATCCAGCCTTCGGTGAGCTGCATGGAATTGTCAGCGATGCTTCGACCGGCCAGAAACTGTGGGGGATCAATGACACCGCGGTGGCCTTGCCGGCGTCCAGCATGAAGATTCTCACCGCGTCTGCCGCACTGTTGGACTTAGGTGAAGATCATCGGGTTTCCACCCGCGTCTCCCGGGTTACGGGGACTAATGACATCGTTTTGCACGGCGGGGGCGACCCTACCTTAAGCAAGGACGGGGAAGGGTTCTTCCAGGACTCGGCTTCAATCGCTGAGTTGGCGAAAAAGATTTCCGTGGTCATTCCGGAGGGGGTCGGCAAGGTTTATCTCGACAACTCTCTATTCACCGAGAGTTTCCACGAGACCTGGGAGCGCGAGGGGTTGGAGGACGGCTACATCGCACCGGTGGAGTCGGTGATGATGGATGCCGGTCGTATCGATCCGACGAATGAAGAATCGCAGCGCAGCGCCACGCCCGCTGCGGATGCAGCTGATGCGCTGGCCAAGGCGCTTGGTGCGGAAAACGGAGGCAGCCTGAGGGATGCAGCCAAGGATGGTCAGTCACTACCTCTGGACCCAGACATTGTTGCGCTCGTGCAGTCGGCTCCGCTAGTTACCCGTGTGCACGAGATGATGATTTACAGCGACAACGTGCTCGCAGAGTCCATTGCCCGTGAGGTGGCTATCTCTCGCGGTCTGCCGCCGACCTTTGAGGGGGCCGCACGTGCCGTGCGTGACACTCTCGCGGAGCACGGTTTTCCTCTCGATGGTGCGGTGCTGTCGGACTCCAGCGGCCTGAGCACGGATAACCGTATTTCTCCGCAGCATCTCTCCGAGGTGCTCAATTCCGCCGCGGGGCCGGTGGAATCGGCTGAGCAGGGAGGACTGGCGGAGTCGCAGGAGTCGTCGGAAAGCACTGCGTTGCGGTTGCGCCCACTGTTGGACAGCCTGCCGGTGGCGGCAGTGTCCGGCACTCTGGCGACGCGCTTTGCTGGTCAGTCCGGGGCGGGCATCGTCCGTGCGAAGACAGGCACGCTGAATAAAGCCTCGGCGCTGGCGGGGTATGTGGTGACGAAGTCGGGGCAGGTGCTGACGTTCGCATTTATTTCCAATGAAGCGAGCCTGTTGCCAGCAAGAGCTGCGGCGGATAAAGCAGCGAGCGCACTGGCAGATATCTAAACTGAGATTCATTTACCACTGAAAATAATTTGAGGAGATGAATCCGCAATGGCCTCTCACACTTCCGCGATTAGGAACTTGCCAACCGTTCACGAGATTGCCGCACTGGTTCGCGAGGGAAAGCTAAGCCCGGTGGACAGCGTGCAGCGCAGTCTCGACGCTATCGCCAGACTGGATGGAGGGATTCATGCCTTCCGTGAAGTGTGGGTGGATAGGGCTCTGCAGGCTGCGCGGGAACTCGAGCACAGCGAGAACCTCTCGGAGTTGCCGCTCGCAGGTGTGCCATTCGCGCTGAAGGAAAACACCGCTCTAGAGAACCCGTTTGTCCAGCAGTTGACTAGCGCCGGTGCAATCGCAGTGGGAACTACGGTGAATCCGC
Organism: Corynebacterium sp. HMSC064H12; assembly: GCF_001809925.1. Lineage (NCBI taxonomy): Bacteria > Bacillati > Actinomycetota > Actinomycetes > Mycobacteriales > Corynebacteriaceae > Corynebacterium > Corynebacterium sp. HMSC064H12. The sequence continues at coordinate 14,313 of NZ_KV799349.1, forward strand.
AGTTCTGTACGTGGGGGACGACGACGCTGCCGGGGCTGGCCGTCGACAATCCGATTCTGCCGGGGCACACTCCGGGTGGGTCCTCCGGCGGATCCGCAGCGGCTGTCGCCGCTGGGATGGTTCCGTTTGCGCAGGGCAACGACGGCATGGGGTCACTGCGTATCCCTGCAGCGTGCTGCGGGCTTTCGACCCTGAAGGCGACCCCGGGAACAATGCCGGGGCGCGTGGGCGGCAATGACTGGTACGGAATGTCTGTCCAAGGGGTGCTCACAGTCAACAACGAGGACTTGCGCCTGATTACCAAGATCCTCACAAATGGCATGGTGGATGCGGAGGATCCGGCGAAGACCCTGCCTGAAAACTTCGCCGTCAGCGTGGACACCACTGCGCCCGTATTCGGGTTAAAGGCTGCACCGGAGTACGTCGATGCGGCGCAACAGGCGGCGAGAGTATTCGCGGACAAGGGCTTTGCGGTGACGGAAAAGAACATGCCGTACCCGCTGAACCCACTGCCGATGCTCGCGCGCTGGACTGCGGGGGTGGCGGATCAGCTGCGCGACGAGCCGCGCCCTGATCACCTGGAGTGGCGCAACCGAGTCCACGCCGGCATTGGTCGCTTGCTGCGTTTCACAATCAATGGCCGCCAAGTGGCACGCGATGGCGCCCGCATCGAGCGTGAGCTGCCGGGTGACACCATTTTGATTACCCCAGCTTTGGCCAAGAATCCACCGCGGATCCGCGCATGGCATCGCATGCCCTGGATTGTGAACCTGTTGTCCAATCTGCGCTTCACTCCTTACGTTTCGACGTGGAATTACCTGGGTTTCCCGGCCGGCATCGTTGTGGAGCCGACTTCTGGATTGCCGGTGCAGCTGATTGCCCGCCCGACTCAGGAGCGAATTCTGCTCACGGCGATGGAGACCATCGCAAGTGGTGGGCGCGTTGGCTAGACCTTCCACGTTGGCTAGGCCTTTTTGGCCGGACCGCAGCCCTCATTTCCTCATCATTCGGCAAGCTGTCCGCGCGATAGTGCCGCAGGTGGGGCAGGAGTTGGGCGGCGGTATCGTCATTGGGCTTTCCGGCGGTGCGGATTCGCTCGCCCTGACCGCCGGGGCCTGTGCGGAAGCTTTCGGGTCCAAGGGGGCACTGGCCGGCCGCAACGTTCACGCCGTCGTCGTTGATCATCAGCTTCAGCAGGGCTCTGCAGAAGTCGCTGAGCGCGCCGCCCACATAGCTCGGGGGATGGGGGCTACGGCCGAGGTTATCGCGGTCGATATCAATAACGATTCCGACCGCGGTCCCGAATACGAGGCGCGTTTGGCTCGACACCGAGTCCTACGGCAGATCGCCCAATCTCGAGGTGCGGCACTGATGCTCGCCCACACGTTGGACGACCAGGCGGAAACAGTTTTGCTGCGACTGGCCAGAGGGGGCGGCCCGCAGGCGCTGTCCGCTATCCGAGACAATCTCACGTGGTCGGACGGGACTCGGATTCTGCGTCCGCTGCTCGGTGTGCGACGCACCGACACTCAGCGCTGCTGTGAAGAGCTGGGCCTAAAAGTCTGGCATGACCCACACAACCAGGACGACCATTACGCCCGCGTCCGGGTTCGAAAGACGATTTTGCCGCTGCTGGAGCAGGAGCTGGGTCCGGGAGTTGCGGAAAACCTTGCTAAGACCGCGGGGATTGCAGCAGTCGACAATGACTTTTTGGACGCTCACGCCGATTCGGCTCTGCATGCGCTGCTGGGGGAGGAAGAGGCGTCGGCAAGCGGGAGCCTGTCTGTGCGAGGGGTGGCTGAGCTTGACGACGCCATCGCGGTGCGTGTCCTCGCACGTTGGTTGCGGCAGGCGGGTGCGGAGCCCAGCAGTAAACAGATCGACATGGTGATGGCGCTCGTGCACCGCTATCACGGCCAGGGCGAAGTGCCGGTGACCCGCGGTCGCGATGGTGCTGACAGAAATGCCAGGTTGGTCGTTGAGCGAAAAGATGGCACTCTACAATTGGTAATGAATCGTCCCGCGGTGCCTTAAGAAGGGTGCCGCAATCCAACTTCCGGCGGCTGAGAACAATCGGTTGCCATAACCCTGAACTTGCACTGGGGCAGTTACGCTCCATCGACACGCCGCCATAGAAGTGCGGAAAGGAAATGCGATGCATGATGTGAAGGATTTCAACGTCCCCGCAAACCCCTACGGCGATGAGGTAGAGGCAGTTCTCATTGGCGAAGAGGAGCTGCATGCTCGCATTGACGAGATGGCGCATCGTGTGAATGAGAAGTACAAGGATGCCGACAGCGATCTGATTCTGGTCGCAGTGCTCAAGGGTGCGGTGTTCTTCCTGACTGACTTTGCTCGTCAGCTCAGCATTCCCAGCCAGATGGAGTTCATGGCGGTTTCCAGTTACGGAAACTCCACCTCGTCGTCAGGCGTGGTGCGTATTTTGAAGGACCTGGATCGAGATATTGAGGGACGCGATGTTGTGATCGTCGAGGACATCATTGACTCCGGCCTGACCCTGTCCTGGTTGATGAAGAACCTGCGCAACCGTAATCCGCGCTCCCTGGAGGTCATTACGCTGCTGCGTAAGCCGGAGGCTGTGCGCACCAGCCTGGATGTTGCGGATGTTGGCTTCGACATTCCGAACGAGTTCGTCATCGGTTACGGCCTGGATTACGCCGAACGTTACCGCGATTTGCCGTACGTCGGCACGCTTCACCCGCGCGTTTACCAGGGCTAGGTCTGTCTTCGGCGCTATTGCACAGTGCCGATGCTTGACGACGGGCATTGCGCGCGTACCTCCGGCAGTTCTAGCTGTCTTCTAGCGATGAAAAGTAGGAGTTGGAAACTTTTTTCGGTTGCGATGCGTTATGCCTACTGTGGGGTCAGGTGCCATGAGCCCTGGCCCCACGTTGTGTCATTGATGTGTCTTCGAGAAGAACTCGTTGATGCGTACAATTAATAAAAGCAACTAATAGATGTAGAGAGCGAAAAGCGAACCCACTGTATGGACAAGAAAAAGGTGTTCCGGTTTGCCACCGTTGCCGGCATCATCCTGATTATCCTCTTTGCTATTACTCAGCTGGCGGATGATTCCCGGGAATACCGCGAGGTGGATACGTCCGTTGCCCTGACCCAGTTGGATAAGGGCAATGTCACGGAAGCTCAGATCGACGATCGCGAACAGCGAATTCGCCTCACCCTGAAGAAGGGCGTGGAGGTCGAGGGCACTGAGGACGTCACGAAGGTGATGACCAAGTACCCAGCGCGTGCGACCGACCAAGTCTTTGACAAGGTCACCGCCGCCGAGGGCATGGAGAAGTTCGATACCAAGGTCACGCAGGATTCCTTCCTGATGTCCACCTTGGGCTTCCTGCTGCCGATGGTGATCTTCTTCTTCGTCATCATGTACTTCTTCAGCCGCATGCAAGGCGGCAAGAACGGCATGTTCGGCTTTGGTGGCAACCGCGCCAAGCTGCTGAACAAGGAGACCCCGACCAACACGTTCGAGGATGTTGCTGGTGCCGATGAGGCCGTCCAGGAGCTCGACGAGATTAGGGATTTCCTGCAGCACCCAGCTCGCTACGAGGAGCTCGGCGCGAAGATTCCGCGTGGTGTTTTGCTCTACGGTCCTCCAGGTACCGGTAAGACCTTGCTGGCCCGCGCCGTCGCTGGTGAGGCAGGAGTGCCTTTCTACACCATCTCGGGTTCGGACTTCGTTGAAATGTTCGTCGGTGTCGGTGCCTCTCGTGTCCGTGACCTGTTTAATCAGGCCAAGGAAAACAGCCCGTGCATTATCTTCATCGACGAGATCGACGCCGTCGGCCGCCAGCGTGGTGCCGGCATGGGCGGTGGTCATGATGAGCGTGAGCAAACCCTGAACCAGCTGCTGGTGGAGATGGATGGTTTTGGTGATCGTCAGGGTGTGATCATCATGGCTGCGACCAACCGTCCGGATATTCTCGACCCGGCGCTGCTGCGTCCGGGCCGTTTTGACCGACAGATTCCGGTGGGCGCACCAGACCTGAAGGGCCGCGAGGCAATTCTGAAGGTCCACGCCCGGAACAAGCCGCTTGGACCGGATGCGGATCTGACGTCGCTGGCGAAGCGCACCGCCGGTATGAGCGGTGCTGATCTGCAGAACGTGCTGAATGAAGCTGCGCTGCTGACCGCTCGCGTCAACGGCAACATCATTACTGCGGATGCGCTGGAAGAGGCAGTCGACCGAGTTATCGGCGGTCCGCGCCGTACCTCCAAGGTGATTTCCGAGCAGGAGAAGAAGGTCACCGCCTACCACGAGGGTGGCCACACCCTGGCTGCGTGGGCGCTGAAGGACATTGAGCGTGTTTACAAGGTCACCATCTTGGCTCGCGGTCGCACTGGTGGACATGCGCTGACCGTCCCCGAGGACGACAAGGGCATGTATAACCTGCCAGAGCTCTTTGCTCGTCTGGTCTTCGCCATGGGTGGTCGCGCTGCCGAGGAGCTGGTTTTCGGACTGCCGACTACCGGTGCTTCTGCCGATATTGAGCAGGCCACCAAGATTGCTCGCGCCATGGTGACCGAGTACGGCATGTCGCCGGAGCTCGGCCCGGTGAAGTACGGGGAGGAGCAGGGCGACCCGTTCGTTGGCCGCGGTGGCAGCGGCACTCTGGACTACTCTCCGGAGGTGGCAGCAACCATTGATCAGCAGGTTCGTTTGCTGATCAATAAGGCTCATGACGAGGCCTACGCCATCTTGAAGGAAAACCGCGACACTCTCGATGTTCTGGCTGAGAAACTGCTGGAGAAGGAGACTCTGCGTCGTCCGGATCTGGAAGTTATCTTCACCGATGTCGTTCCCCGTGAGCGCCTGAACTTCTTCGATAGCGACACTAAGCACCCGGCCGATGGCCGCGAGCCGGTGAAGACACCGGTGGAGTTGGCAATCGAGCGCGGCGAGGAACCGCCGAAGCGTGTCAACATCTTCGCGCCGGTGCGCCGCCGCGAACCAGAGAACCAGGACGCGGGCAACAACGGCAATGGTCAGGGGCCGGCAGGCTCCGCTGGTGCCGGTAATGCTAGTGTCCCGGGTCTGCCGGGCGCCCAGCAGGACCGACCGAATGTTCCGGTTTACGGTGGCACCCCACCGCCGGCTGGTTGGACCGCTCCAGGTTGGCCGCCGAAGGATACCGGCAGCACGCACGGTTCGGCTCCCGCACCGGCACCGGCGCCTGCGCCGACTCCTCGCCCGGAGGGGCAGAACCAGCCGGGTTCGCAGGAAGGCCAGGGCAACGCGCGTGGCCAGCACCCGGGCACTGCTAACTACCCGGCAGGTGCGCCGGACTTCGGCTCGAAGGCAACCGGTACTGGTAGCAGCGGTGGCAACGGCCCCGCGAATATCCCTGCCCCTCCGAAGATGCCGTGGGACAGGCAGGGCGGACGTCACCGCCAGGACAACTCTGGCAGCGATGCCACCCCGACTACGGTGATGCCGTCGGCAGGACAACAGCAGGAGCTGCGCGGATTCCGCCTGCCGGATAACGAGCAGCCGGAACACACAGAACGTCCGGAAAACCCGAAGAACGCCGACAACTCCGATGACAAGGGGGCACAGATGCACGATTCGGATAAGGACGGCGTCGTCAAGCGAAACGAAGACAACAGCGCCTGGCAGGACAAGCCGGACACCAACGAGGAGCGATAAGTACACATCATGGAGCGCGAATTCGATCAGGGGCGGGCCGAGGCTGCGGTTCGTGAACTGTTGATTGCCGTCGGTGAGGATCCCGACAGGGAAGGCCTGAAGGAGACACCGGCGCGAGTGGCGCGAGCCTACCGTGAGGTTTTCGCGGGCCTGTTTGAAGATCCGTCTGAGGTGCTGGCAAAGACCTTCAACGAGGATCATCAAGAACTCGTTTTGGTGAAGGACATCCCGATTTACTCCACCTGTGAGCACCATTTGGTGCCGTTCTTCGGCGTTGCCCACATTGGTTACATCCCGGGCAAGGACGGTCGTGTGACGGGCCTGTCCAAGCTCGCTCGTCTGGTCGATGGCTATGCGAAGCGCCCGCAGGTGCAGGAGCGTCTGACCAGTCAGGTTGCGGATGCCTTGGTGGAGCGGCTGGATCCGGCCTCGGCGATCGTCGTCATTGAAGCGGAGCATCTCTGCATGGCCATGCGCGGTATCCGCAAACCGGGTGCGCGCACGGTGACCTCAGCCGTCCGCGGTGGCTTCAAGACGGATGCCCGTTCGCGCGCAGAGGCAATGGCGCTCATCCGCAAGAGCTAACGCAACAGTTAAATGGTCGATTGGAAAGGCTGGACAACAAGGTGACTGAATCCCCCTTGCAAGCGCAGGCAGGACAGCCGGCGGAGATGGGTATCGAGAATCAGCTCTGCAAAGTGATGGGCATTGTCAACGTCACCGAGGACAGCTTTTCCGATGGCGGCCTGTACAAGACCTTCGACGCGGCGATTGCCCATGCGCACGAGCTGCTCGCTGAAGGCGCACATATTCTCGACATCGGTGGCGAGTCCACTCGTCCCGGCGCACACCGCGTTTCCGAGGATGAGGAAATTGCCCGGGTCGTGCCGGTGGTCCGTGAGCTCGCGGCAGACGGGCACCTGATCAGCGTCGATACTATGCGCGCAAGTGTCGCAGAGGCAGCAATCGCCAGGGGCGCGGTGTTCATCAACGATGTCTCCGGCGGTCTCGCAGACCCCAACATGTACGCAGTCTGCGCCGATGCCGATGTGCCCATCTGCCTGATGCACTGGAAGACCGATCGCTTCGGCTCCGCTTCTGGGCGCGCCGAAACTCACCCGGACGGCATTGTCGCCGATGTTCGTGAGCACCTGCTTCAGCTTGTCGACGGTGCCATGGGTGCCGGAATCGTCGAGGAAAATATTGTCCTCGACCCAGGCCTGGGCTTTGCCAAAAACGCCGATGACAATTGGGCGCTCCTCCACGACCTGCCGGAGCTTATTGACCTCGGTTTCCCCCTGTTGGTCGGTGCTTCCCGCAAGCGTTTCGTCGCCGCCGTTGGCAGTGAGGTACGAGCACCAAAGCAGGCTGATGCCGCGACTACCGCAATTTCCGCGCTGTCCGCAGCGGCGGGCGCATGGGCGGTTCGAGTTCACAATGTGGCCGACAACCTCGACGCAGTGCGTGTGGCGCAGGCATGGAACCTTGGACGTTCACTGACCGGTTACACAGCGGCCGGCGACTATCCGGAAGGTGGGTCTAACCGCGCTGCGCAGCACAACGAGTCGGCTGCGGAATCACCAGCCGAGTCGGCTCTGGAAGGAGACGCGTAAACACAGTGGCTGATCGCATTGAACTCAAAGGTCTGAAAGCCCACGGCTACCACGGTTGTCTCGACTTCGAGCGCCGGGATGGCCAGGACTTCATCTGTGATGTCACCCTGTGGCTGGATTTCTCCGGTGCTGCTGCGAGCGATGAGCTGGACGACACCGTCAACTACGCCGACATTGCAGCCACAGCGCACGGAATTTTAACCGGCACTCCTCGCAACCTCATTGAAACAGTCGCGACCGAGATCGCCGAAGCAGTGCTTGCCGACGACGACGCCCGCGCCGAACGCGGATTGTCCCCACTGTTGCACGCGGTGGAAGTGACCATTCACAAACCACATGCGCCCATTCCGCTCGACTTCGATGACGCTGCGGTGACAGCCCGCCGTTCGCGGAAGAAGCGGTTGGCATGATTCGCGCAGTTGTTTCTATCGGCGCGAACATGGACCGCGCGCGAGAAAACCTAACAGGTGTGCAGGACTTCTTCGCCGATGAATTGGTCGCAGCTTCAAAAATTTATGCCACCCCGCCTTGGGGTGGGGTAGAGCAGGGTGACTTCCTCAATGCCGTGCTCATTGTCGATACGTCCCGGACACCAATGGAGCTGCTGGAAGCTGGTTGGAAACTGGAAAATGACGCTGGTCGAGTGCGCGAAATTCACTGGGGACCACGGGCGCTCGACGTGGACATTGTGCAGGTCACTGACAAGGACACCGGCGAGGAGATCATCTCTGACGATTCGACTCTGACCCTGCCGCATCCGTGGGCAACCGAGCGTGCCTTTGTACTGGTGCCGTGGCTCGATGCCGACCCGGATGCCGAATTGGGGGGAGTTCGGGTCGCAGCACTCGTCGATAAGCTGGCACCTGAAGACGTAAACGCAGTGCGTCTAGCAGACAGCGCGGATGGAGAAGAGGCCTAGAGATGAAACCGACCTCACCGATTACGTTGGCTGCATCTGCGCTGGTTCTCGCGCTGGCGTCATGGATGATCGTGGCACAGTTTTTCGGTGCGCTCGGGCCACGAAGTTGGTGGGACCTGGGGTTTCCCTGGTTGCTCACAGCTGTCTGTGTGGCGGCAGCGCGGTGGATTAAGTCGGTGCTGAAAGAGGGGAAGGTCGGGCAGGATCGCAGCCAGGTGCAGCCGTTAACGTTGTCGCGATGGCTGGTGGTCGGTACGGCATCCGCATGGTTGGGGGCGATTCTCGGAGGTTTGTACGCCGGTGGCGTGCTGTGGGCTTTGCCGAAGTGGACGGAGCTTGCGGCTGCACAGGCCGACGGGCCGATCATGATTGTCGGCACAGTATCCGGCATTTTGCTCGCTGCGGCGGGGCTGTGGCTGGAAAAAGTTTGCCAATTGCCAACTGATGGCGAAAATTCTTCGCCTCCTAGCGGGGAAATGGGAACTAACTCGGTAGGGTGGGAGTTATGACTGACCTCTCCAACGCCGGTAATGACCCGAAGCGCTCGGGTGATGCCGCATATTTTCAGGGCGACGCGGCAGCTACTTCGTCGGATATGGCCGAGTCTCCGTCTCCGTCGCCTTCTTCGGCTTTCGAAAGCTACTCCGCTGGGGCTAACTCCGGGGCTGATGCGGCATATGCAGATGAGCAGAGCAATGATGTGACGAAATTCAGTTCTACCGATGGTATGACGGAGAAAACCGCCGTCATTCTCATGGTTGTGCTGCTGATGCTCGCGGTGATTGCCAGTATCGTCATGCTCTTTGCCTCCTCTGCCGGGTGGATGAAGGTTGCCGTGCTGCTGGCGTTGTGGTCGGCAGTTATCGGGGCTGTGCTGGTGACTCGATACCGCAAGACCATTGCGCTGGAGCGCAAGCGGTTGGAGACAATCGAGGAACTGCACAAGGTGGAGCTTGACCGCGAGCTGGCTACTCACCGTGAGCAGGAGCTGATTCTCGAGCAGAACTACCTGGACTCGCTTGAGGGTAACAACGATGACAACATTGCGGCGCTGCGCGCTGAGGTCTTTGCACTGCGTGCCCAGCTTGCTGAGTTCATGGGGGAGGATTTCGACGACGAGCAGGTTGCTCTTCGCGCCCAGGCCGAGCGTCTGCGTGAGCTCGACTCGCCACAGCAGGCCTCGCCGATGAAGGATCCGACCGGTCACGACCGGCCGACACCACGCGCGACTTCCCACCGCGCTGAGATGACCGCTAACGGCACTGTTGGCGTTCATACCCAGCACGGCGGCACGGGCTCCGCTTCCTCCGCTTCGCCGGTTGAAGACGCCGAGGCCACCGACATGCGCCGTACATTCTCGCCGTCTGGCCAGCCGGTTGACGTCCACGAAGTCGCCGATTCCAAGGATGACGAAGCCGTTTCCAAGGAGAAGTTCTCCACTAACTCTTTCCGCGCCATCAACTGGCAGGAAACCCCGGCCGAGGACGCCGCAGAGGATGATTCTCAGGGCGGTGCTCACGAGGCACACGGTGCACGGCACCCATTCGCTGCGCCGGAATCGGACGATGCCTCGGACTCTCCGACTCGCCAGCTGCAGGCCATTCGCGATGAGGACCTCGCAGAAGAGCCAGCTCAGAAACCGGCTCAGGCTCCTGAGCAGGAGCCTGCAAGCCACGGTCGGCGCCGTGCTGAGGACAACAAGGGCAGCCTGACGGTTGCCGAGCTGATGGCGCAGATGCGCAAGAAGAGGGAGCAGCGCGAGGACGAAGAGGCCTAGTCGCTTACCGAGTATGCGCGGCCTACTCACTGCACATAGCTGGTTTGGTCTAACCTAGTCAGTCATGACGCAAAGCCAGCATGATTCCCATCCCCATCGGACAACCGCTCCGCGGTTGGCGGTGGGGATTATTTCTGCCGGAAAAGTCGGGGTCGCGCTCGGCCAGGCGTTAGAGCACTGTGGGCATCGTGTCACTCACGTGGTCGCGCGCTCACCAGAATCTGTCACACGAGCGCATCTACGTCTCCCGAACGCACAGGTTAGTAGCATTGCCGACACAGCTTCCACCTGCGAGCTCATCGTTATCGCCGTGCCGGATCGCGCCATCGCAGAGGTCGCCGAGGAAGTCGCCCGCCATGTCGGCCCCGGACGCATCGTCATGCATACTTCTGGTTCCCTCGGGCGTGCCGTGCTCGATCCGGTCGCACTCACCGGCGCGCTGACCATCGCCGCCCATCCCGCAATGACATTCGCAGGGCTTGACGACGACTCCGAGCTCCTGACCGGTTGCCCATGGGGTATCACTGTTGGGGATGAGCTCGCGAAAACAGTCAGTGAACTGCTCATTGGTGAACTCGGCGGTCGTCCGGTGTTCATCAACGAACGTCACCGCGGCCTTTATCACGCGGCTATGGCCCACGGCTCAAACGGTCTGGGCGCAGTTGTGGTCGATGCAGTAGAAATGCTGGCAACCACTATCGGCGGAGACGCAGCAGCCGAAGACACCGACCTAGCTGAGCTGCGTCGAGGCCAGGCCGCCGAGCTGCTCCGTCCACTGCTGGAAGCTTCATTGGACAATGCCTTGAGGTGGGGTTCCCGGGGGCTGACTGGCCCGGTGACGCGGGACGACCTTGGGACCGTCGTCAAGCACGAACGTGAAATTGAAGCGGTGGCACCGGAAATGGGAACCGCCTACCTGGCTCTTGCCGAGCGCATCGCCGAGCTGCGCGGCGCCAACGAGGTTTTGCGGTACCTACGCCGATGAGCTGAGCGGACTGGCTGTTCTGGTCATCCGGGATGTGGCGTAAGGTATTGCCGTCGGGCGAAAAGTTTGGTCCGGTAGATCTGAACGCGGAGGAAACATGACGGGTTATACCGCCGGAGAGACAACTGTTCACAAGACTATTGCGGGAATCGCGCAGGTCACCCGTGCGTTGCGGAAGACCGGGCGGCCGGTGGTGCTCGTACCTACGATGGGTGCGCTACACCAGGGGCACCTTGAACTAGTACAGGCCGCGAAGACGCTGCCGCGCGCTGTTGTGGTGGTGTCGATTTTCGTCAATCCGCTGCAGTTCGGTGAGGGGGAGGACTTTGACGCCTACCCGCGGACTCTGGAGGAAGACGTTGAGAAGCTCCGCGCTGTCGGTGCTGAGCTGGTCTTTGCGCCGAACGCGAAGGAGATGTACCCCAACGGTTTCCGCACGACCGTGCAGCCGGGGCCGCTGGCTTCGGAGCTCGAAGGTGCTACTCGCCCGGGGCACTTTGCCGGTGCGTTGACGGTGGTCAACAAGCTTTTCAACATCACCAACTGCACTGATGCCGTTTTTGGTGAGAAGGACTACCAGCAGCTGTGCCTGATGCAGCAGATGGTCACTGACCTGAATATGCCGGTGCAGTTGCACGGTGTACCGGTGATTCGCGAGGCCGACGGGTTGGCTATGAGCTCCCGCAACCGCTATCTGTCCGAGGAGCAGCGCAATCTCGCAGTAACCCTGTCCGCTGCGCTGACTGCTGGTGCTTTTGTCGCGGACCGTGGTGCGGATGCTGTGCTGGAAACCGCGCGTGGTGTGCTCGCCAGCCAGCCTGAAGTCGAGTTGGATTACTTGGAGCTGCGTGACGCTGCGCTCGCCCCGCTTTCCGACGAGGCGTTGCGCGGCGACGGCCAGGAGACTGAAGCTCGCCTGCTGGTTGCTGCGAAGGTCGGCACTACTCGTCTCATTGATAATGTTGGCTTGATTCTGGGTGCGCCGCGCCCGGATTCGGCAAACGGTTTCGGGCAGCTCGGGCAGAAGGACGCCGAAATTGCGTCGGCGGCTCTGTCGGCGGCGGGGCTGGACGGCGAATTGACTGAGGAAGAGGCCGCTGAGTTGGCTGAGCTGCAGGAAAAGGTTCGTGCTGCTCGAGATGCTCGTCTGAAAGATGAGTCCAGCAGAGAAACTCTGAAGAACGCTGGCTTTGGCGTTGAGCAGGACAGCGAGTAGGACGGCTTTTAGAAGTAGTTTCTCGTGGCTGGGAAGTTGTCGTATTATAGTGTGCCGACTAATAACCTGCCACGCTAAGGGGTGCCGCGGTAGGCAAGCATCCAGGGGACGAATCCAGGAAGGGACCTACCTTTTTCATGTTTCGCACTATGTTGAAGTCCAAGATTCACCGTGCCACGGTGACTCAGGCTGATCTTCACTACGTTGGATCGTGCACGATTGACGCTGATCTGATGGAAGCGGCCGACCTGCTTGAAGGTGAAGCCGTCGACATCGTCGATATCAATAATGGCAACCGGCTTACTACTTACTGCATTACCGGAGAGCGCGGCTCGGGCATCATTTCCATCAACGGTGCCGCCGCTCGTCTGATATCGCCGGGTGATCTGGTTATTATCATCGGCTACGGAATGATGGATGACGCTGAGGCGCGTACGTACAAGCCGAATGTCATCTTCGTCGATGAGGACAACAAGATTCTGGAAAGTGGCAATGACCCGGCGGATGTGCCGGAGGGTTCTGATTTGAAGAATCCGCGTAGCCCGGAGAACCAGGGCTAGTCCACGTAGCCCGCAGAGCTGGGGCTCGACTGCGTAGTTGGAGAGAAGAGTCGAGCCGGAGAATCACAACACCAGGGTGTTCACTTTGCGTTAAAGCGCAAGTCATTAGACCGTCAGCTAAAGCTCATTGGCGAGTTGATTTTTAGAAACCGAAAGGTAACGCAACGTCCTTAGCTTCTTAGAGGATCTAAAAGTTTTAGTTTTCCATTTCCTCACCTAGTCGAAGCTATACAAAGGCGGTCTCCCCGTGGTTCGTATTGGCAAGAATCTGCTGACAAATCCTTTTGCTACCTCTCGCAGCTCTCTGACCTGCACTTACAAGTGTGGTAATGCTTGTGCTGACGATGCTCCGAACGAGTTCTCGGACAACCAGTACTTCGGTGATGTTGCGAAGGAGGCGTTCTCCCAGCGCGCATTCTCCCGTCGCGCGGCACTGAAGGTCACTGGTGCTAGTGCTCTTGCGGTCGGCGGTGGCGCCGTGCTGGCCGCTTGCTCCTCTGATGATTCGGGCAGCGCCGCAGGTGGCTCCGACGCCTCCGGTACCGCTGCTGCCGGTGACGGTAGCAAGGGCGAATCGCCGGAGGGTATGCGTTTCGACGCCGTCAAGCCGAACACGGAAGACGCAGTCGTTATCCCGGACGGCTACGAGCAGAATGTTCTGATTCGCTGGGGCGACCCAATCCACGAGGGTGGCCCGGAGTTCGACTTTGACAAGCAGACTCCGGAAAACCAGCTGAAGCAGTTCGGCTTCAACAATGACTTCGCTGGCCTGATTAAGGCTGAAGACGGCACACTGCTGTACGTCTGCTCGCACGAGTACACCACCGAGCCGATGATGTTCCGTGCTTACAAGAAAGAAGATGCTACTAAGGAGCAGGTCGACATCGGACTGGCTGCCCACGGCCAGACCATCCTTGCTGTGGAAGAGGATGACAAGGGATTCCTGAAGCCAATCCTGAGTGACAAGCGTAACCGTCGCATTACTGGCTTCACCGAGTTCACAGTCGACGGCCCGGCTGCTGGTCACGATCTGCTGAAGACCAAGGCTGACCCGACCGGTATGAAGGTCGAGGGAACTTTGAACAACTGCTCCGGTGGTGTTACTCCGTGGGGTACCTACCTGTCCGGTGAGGAGAACGTTGACCAGTACTTCGGCAACGTTGGCAAGCTCAAGGACGAGGACGCAGTTAAGAAGCTCAAGCGCTACTCGGTCAAGAATGAAGAGCTGTCCGACCGCGCGTGGGAGAAGTACTACGACCGCTTCGATGTCTCCAAGGAGCCGAACGAGCCGAACCGCTTCTTCTGGCTGGTAGAGATTGACCCATCTGACCCGAACTCCACCCCGGTCAAGCACACCGCAGTGGGCCGTTTCAAGCATGAAGCCGGTCAGATTTACGTCACCGACGACGGCACGGTCGTGTGCTACTCCGGCGACGACGAGCGTTTCGAATACATCTACAAGTTCGTCTCCTCCCGCAAGATTAAGGAGGGGGACCTCAAGCACAACATGGGCATTCTGTCCGAGGGCACTCTCTACGTCGGTAAGTTCAACGGTAATTCCGAGTCCGAGATTGACGGCTCCGGTGAGCTGCCGAAGGACGGCCGTTTCGACGGTGACATTGAGTGGCTTCCGCTGATGACCGCCAAGGCAGACGGCAAGCACGAGTCCCACGTTGATGGCATGACCGCCGAAGAGGTCTGCATCTACACCCGCATCGCCGGTGACAAGGTCGGTGCGACCCGTATGGACCGCCCGGAGGATATCGAGCCGTCTCCGAAGACCGGTAAGGTCTACGCGGCGCTGACCAACAACAAGTACCGCGGTAAGGCGGGCGCGAAGGACGACAAGGGCAAGGAACGCAAGGATGGTGCAGGGCGCCCGCTTGCCGACGCCGTCGAGGTCGCACCAATCACCGAGAACAAGAATGGCCTTGTTCTGGAGATGGAAGATGACCACGCCGGTACCAAGGGCAAGTGGAACCTCCTGCTGGTCTGTGGTGACCCGAACGAGGCTTACACCTACTTCGGTGGCTTCGACAAGGAATCGGTCTCGCCAATTTCCTGCCCGGACAACGTCGCCTTTGACGAGTACGGCAACCTGTGGGTTTCCACCGACGGCAACGCGCTGGACTCCAACGACGGCCTTTTCGCCGTTGCCGTCGAAGGCGAGCGTCGTGGTGAGACCAAGTGCTTCCTGACTGTTCCGGTTGCTGCAGAGACCTGTGGTCCGCAGATCTTCTCCAACCGCGTGATGGTCAACGTCCAGCACCCGGGCGAAATCGAGACGGATCAGGGTCATCCAGTCGGCGACAACCCGGACCCGACCACCAACCCGACCTCGCACTGGCCGGACGGCGGCAAGGAGCAGCCACGCCCGGCCGTCGTTCAGGTTGTACGCACTGATGGCAAGAAGATTGGCGTCTAAAGGGCACTCAACTAGCAGGTCGGCGGTGTAGTCGGCTAACCTTTATAGCCGTGACTGACGCGAAGAAGACCCCTGAAAACACCGCCACCGTTCCTGAGCAGCTGCGCATTCGCCGCGAGAAGCGTGACCGCCTGCTCGAGGCTGGAATTCAGCCGTACCCGGTTGAGGTTCCCCGTACTCACTCTCTCAAGGATGTCCGTGAAGAGTGGGGTCACCTCGAGGCTGGCGAGGAGACTCAGGATGTCGTGACCGTCATTGGTCGTGTCATGTTTATTCGTAACACCGGCAAGCTCTGCTTTGCCGCTCTGCAGGAGGGTGACGGCACGACCCTGCAGGCCATGCTTTCCAAGGCTGAGGTCGGCGAGGACGCCCTGGCTGCTTGGAAGTCGGACGTAGATATGGGCGACTTCGTCCTCATTACTGGCCGCGTAATTTCTTCGCGCCGCGGCGAGTTGTCCGTGATGGCTACGAAGTGGCAGATGGCCTCGAAGGCTCTGCGTCCGCTGCCGGTGTCGTTCGCTGATCTGTCCGAGGACAGTCGCGTGCGTCACCGCTACACGGACCTGATTATGCGTGAGCAGGCGCGTACTAACGCACTGACTCGTATCAAGGTCATCCGCGAGCTGCGCCACGCCCTTGAGCGTCGCGGTTTCCTCGAGGTCGAAACCCCGATGCTGCAGACTCTGCACGGCGGTGCAGCTGCACGTCCATTCGTGACTCATTCCAACGCTTTGGACATCGATCTCTACCTGCGTATCGCGCCGGAGCTTTTCCTCAAGCGCTGCGTCGTCGGCGGTATGGAGCGAGTCTTTGAGATCAACCGTAACTTCCGCAACGAGGGTATCGACTCCTCGCACAGCCCGGAGTTCGCGATGCTGGAGTACTACGAGGCATTCGGCACCTACGATGACTCCGCCCGCACCGTCCGCGAGGTCATTCAGGAAATCTGCGTCGCGGTCTTCGGTTCGACGACTGTTACGCTTGCCGACGGTACGGAGTTCGACTTTGGCGGCGAGTGGAAGCAGATTGAGATGTACCCGTCGCTGAACGAGGCACTTGCTCGCAAGTTCCCTGGTCAGCCGGAAGTGACCATCGACTCCACCGTCGAGGAGCTAAAGGCAATCGCCGATGTGATTGGACTTGAGGTTCCGGAAAAGGGCGGCTGGGGCCACGGCAAGCTGGTTGAGGAAATCTGGGAGCTGCTCTGTGAAGACCAGCTCGACGGTCCTATCTTTGTCCGCGACTTCCCGGTCGAGACCTCTCCGCTGACTCGTCAGCACCGCTCCAAGCCTGGCGTGACCGAGAAGTGGGATCTTTACGTCCGTGGCTTCGAGCTGGCTACCGGCTACTCCGAGCTGGTTGACCCGGTTGTCCAGCGTGAGCGCTTTGAGGATCAGGCGCGACTGGCCGCTGGCGGCGACGACGAGGCCATGGTTCTGGATGAGGACTTCCTGCACGCAATGGAGCAGGGCATGCCGCCGACGACCGGTGTGGGCATGGGCATTGACCGCCTGCTGATGGCCCTGACCGGCCTTGGCATTCGCGAAACCGTGCTGTTCCCGATCGTGAAGCCGGAAGCGTAAGCGACTGAATTCATGTGTAGTTATCCCGGTGTTATCACCGGGATTATTTTTATCCCGTAATTTCTTCACCCGTGAATTCAGTAAATGGGAATAAGAAAATTGATCGGCGATCCGTATTGCGCTTGGGAGCAGTAGCGGGTGCGGGGGCTGTAGCGGTTGCCGTCAATAGCGTCGGGACGCGAGCAGTTGCATCGGCGGCCCCGAACCAGTCGCCGTTTCCATTCACCGGGTTGACCAGCGGCCTTGTTGTGACGGACCTGGAAGTCGTGACCGTGACCGATACGTCGGTGACATTTTCGTGGGCGACGTATGCAGGCCCACATCCAGCGTGGGGGAAGCTGGCTCCACTGGCGCCGGCCGACACTGAAGTTGCGCTAGTGCCAGTCGATGCCGATGAGGGCGGCGAGCTACCCGTGGTACATAAGGACGAGACGCAGGTTGGCTACCACTTTGTGACCGTCGATAAGCTGCGCCCTGGAACCACGTACCGTTTCGAATGTCGATCGAATGGACTGGTCGCCGAGCCGGGATTAATTACCCGAAACCTCCCCAATGCACCCGAGCAAACTGGACAGTTCACGACGTTGGTCGCTCCGGAAGGGGAGTACCTGACCACGATTGCCATCCTTAATGACGCGCATATTGGCGAAAATGGGCACGGTATTATCACCGGCGATTTCCCCGCTCCTATCTTTTCTGAACCGGGTGCCGCGCCGTATCCCGAGGTCATGCTGACGGCTGCGCTCGCCGAGCTGCGGGGGATGGGGATTGAAAAGGTTTTCGTCAACGGTGATGCCACGTCGGAAGCACGTCCGGCGGAGGTGCGTCGATTTGCCGAGATTATGAATACTTTTGGTGCTCAGGAGCGGCAGTGGTTTGTCACCCGCGGCAATCATGATCGTCCGCATAAGCCGGATGCCGATCCATCTGCTGGCTACGACGAATTCCCGGTTTTGGAGGGTACCGAGAATCATCGCGATCCCTTCGGTGTTCTCCTGGGGCGTCCGCGGCAGGAACTGTGGGTCACTCAGCAGGGGCCGGTCCGTGTCATAGGGCTGGATTCATCGAAGTTGGATGAGTCCGGCGGCGAAATTAGCCCGGAACAGTTCGATGCACTGGAGCGGGAATTGCAGCGTGACCCCAGTAAGCCGACAGTTGTGCTGGCTCATCACCCAATTACCTCCGAGGCTGGTTGGACACATGCTGCCGGGCCCACCTTCATTCTCAACAGCGCTGATGCACGACGCTTGCAGCAGATGCTTAACGACGCTCCGGGTGTATTCTTTGCGGGGGCAGGTCACACCCACCGTGCAAAGCGTACTCGCGGTGATGTTGGGGCCGGCGTTGATTATTTGGAGACCGGCGCGTGCAAAGCATACCCCGGTGGCTACACACTGCTGCATGTCTACTCCGGTGGCTACCAGGTTAACTTTCACCGTTTGAGCAGCGAAGATGCGCTTGCGTGGACTGCGCGTGCCCGTTGGGCGATGTACGGTTTCGAGCCCGAGGCTCTGCTTGGTGAGCTCTCTGATCGCAACTACGTTGTTAACCGCGTTATCGCCTGACAAGTTAGAAGCCTGAAAGTTTTCTGTTACTTGGCAATGTTTTTTCAATTCTTGTGACAACGGTCACGTGATTGTTTTATTGTTATGCCAGTAATAGTTCTGACTCGAAAGGCCATGATCACATGAGCGAGAAGAAGAACCGCGAAGATTCGACTGTCGGCCGCAATAACCCTGGTCGCGACGCTATCGGAGCGGCAATGCGGTTCATCACGTCGATTACTGGTTCGGACTTCGCCCAGAAGTACGACCTTCAGCCAAAGATCGACCGCGTGGTGTACCAGTCCACCAAGTCCGGTTTTAAGACCCTTGGTGCCGCGAACCGTCAGTTTAAGAAGATTTCCGGTTCCGGTAAGCCGGAGCGTCCGGCTGAGGAAGCCCAGGCTGCACAGGAGGCCGCAGCCGAGGAGAAGGCAAAGAAGCTCTTCGACCTCACCCCGACCGAGGATCAGCAGATGATCGTCGAGACGGTTAAGGAGTTTGCTGAGTCGCGCTTGCGCGAGGCTGCTTACAAGTCCGACCACGAGGCAACTCCCCCGGAGAATCTCGTCTCTGAGGCTTCTGAGCTGGGCGTCACTATGATCAACGTCCCGGAGGCTTTCGAGGGCATCGCTACCGGCGAGGACGTCACCACCAACGCGCTGGTCGCGGAGGCTCTGTCCTACGGTGACATGGGTCTGGCTCTGGCAGTGCTGGCTCCGGCCGGTGTCGCTGCCACCCTGACCGCTCACGGCTCCGACTCGCAGCAGAAGACCTACCTGCCGGCATTCGCTGGCGAGAACGTCCCGGCCGCCGCTGTTGTTCTCGCAGAGCCGCGCCCGCTTTTCGACGCACGCAAGCCTGAAACCACCGCAAAGCGCGAGGGCGATTCGCTGGTCCTCAACGGTGTTAAGTCCTTCGTTCCGAACGCCGGCGCAGCTGAGCTGTTCATCATCGGTGTTGAGCTCGAGGGTAAGCCGGCTCTGGTTATCGTTGAGTCCGACACTGAAGGTCTCCACGTTGAGGCTGACCCGTCCATGGGTCTGCGCGGTGCCGCAATGGGTCGCGTCATCCTGAAGGATGTCAAGGTTCCGGCCGAGAACATTCTCGGCGGCGCTAGCACCTCGGCTGCAGACCGTGAAGAGGCATACCTCGACATTCTGCGTCGTTCCCGCCTCGGCTGGGCAGCTCTTGCAATGGGTACTTCTCAGGCAGTTCTCGACTACGTCATTCCTTACGTCAATGAGCGTCAGGCATTCGGCGAGCCGATTTCCCACCGCCAGGCAGTGGCCTTCATGGTCGCCGACATCAAGATTGAGCTCGATGGTCTCCGCATGATTACTCTCCGCGGTGCTTCCCGCGCTGACCAGGGTCGCGGCTTCGCTCGCGAGGCAGCTCTGGCTAAGACCTTCGCCACTGAAAAGGGTATGAAGATTGGTTCCGACGGTGTGCAGCTGCTCGGTGGCCACGGCTTCACCAAGGAGCACCCGGTTGAGCGTTGGTACCGTGACCTCCGCGCAATTGGTGTCGCCGAAGGCATCGTCGTTCTGTAAACCGCTAGATACTTCAGCCGAAAAGAATTAAGAGGAAAGAAAATGATTAACCTCGAACTGCCGAAGTTCCTCAAGGCGGGCGCGTCCCAGTCGCATCAGGCCGCCGCTGAGATCTTCCGACCGATTTCCCGTAAGTACGATCTCGCTGAGCACGAGTACCCGAAGGAACTCGACACCCTTGCCTCCATGATGGACGGCATGGCAGATGGTGGCCGTGGCTTCTCCGGTGCTTCCGGCGGACGTGGCGATGACAAGAAAAAGAAGCGTACCGGTGTAAAAAACGGTGGCAACATGGCTTCGCTGCTCAACGTTATTGAGACCTGCTGGGGTGACGTGGGGCTGACCCTGTCCCTGCCGTACCAGGGTCTGGGTAACGCAGCTATCGCAGCTGTTGCTACTGATGAGCAGCTGGAGGCTTTCGGTAAGACCTGGGCTTCCATGGCAATTACCGAGCCGTCCTTCGGTTCTGACTCCTCCGCTGTTTCCACCACTGCCAAGCTCGATGGTGACGACTACGTCATCAACGGTGAGAAGATCTTCGTTACTGCTGGTGAGCGTTCCGATTCCGTCGTTGTGTGGGCGACCCTGGACAAGTCCAAGGGCCGCGCTGCCATCAAGTCCTTCCTGGTGAAGAAGGGCACCCCGGGCTTCACCGTGGAGCGCCTGGAAGAGAAGCTGGGTATTCGTTCCTCGGATACCGCAGTGCTCCGCCTGGACAACGTCCGCGTTCCGAAGGAGAATCTGCTGGGTTCCCCGGACATTGATGTTAAGAAGTCCTTCGCCGGCGCAATGGCGACCTTCGACAACACTCGTCCGCTGGTTGCCGGTATGGCCATCGGTGTCTCCCGTGCTTCGCTGGAAGAGCTGCGTCGCATCCTGGAAGAGGCTGGCATCGAGATTGACTATGATGCACCAGCGCACACCCAGAGCGCTGCTGCAGCTGAGTACCTGAAGCTGGAGTCCGACTGGGAGGCTGCATACCTCCTGGCTCTGCGCGCTGCGTGGATGGCTGACAACAAGCAGCCGAACACCCTGGAGGCTTCTGAGTGTAAGGCCAAGGCCGGCCGCGCTGGTACCGAGATCTGCTTGCGCGCTGTTCAGCTGGCAGGCACCTTCGGTTACTCCGAGCGCAACCTGCTGGAGAAGTGGTCCCGCGACGTCAAGATCCTGGATATCTTCGAAGGCACCCAGCAGATTCAGCAGCTAGTTGTTGCTCGCCGCACCCTGGGGCTGTCCTCCAAGGAACTGAAGTAATTACAGTTTCAGAGCGATCTACATGCTGGTGAGCCGGTAATTGTTCACCTAGGTGCTCAAGCCACATTTCCTAAAACGCCGTCCTGCCATGAGTTGGCAGGACGGTGTTTTATTTTTGCGCTGTTTCAAGTTGCGTGTGTTTGCTGTTGCGTTCCTATTTTTCTGAGATTAGAGGGAAAGTTCATCTATTTTTCATCTTTAGGTTCTAGGCTTTATTGCCATGAGCATTTCTCGCCGGGCCTACCTCTCTGTTGCGACTCTTGCTGCAAGTTCAATGGCCGTCGCAAAAACCTCGGGAGCTTACGGCCTGGAGTACGTCACGTCAGGGCTGGGGCTTACCCAGTCGGATTCCAAGTCGTGGCAAGTACTAGCTAGTGACTTAGAGGTCATCACTGTCACAGACACGTCAGTGGCATTTACATGGGCAACATATGCTCCTGGGGTGCAGACAGCGTATGGCTTTATTAAGCCGACTGTCCCTTCGGATGAGCGGGTGCTGCTTGGTCCAGCGGATTCGACGCAGCTAGAGCTCGTGCACGAGGGATATTCAGAGTCGGGCTACCACCATGTGGTCATTGACGGGTTGGAGCCGGGACGGGAGTACCGCTTTGAGTGCTGGTCCCACAACTGCCGCGCAGTCCCATCGCTGAATATCACCATGAGCAAGACGGCGCCGGAGAAGACAGGCGTCGTAAGTACTCTGCCAGCGTTGGCGGGTGCACATTTGGCGACGTTCGCGCTGACGAATGACACACACATTGGTAAGCCCAATCATGACGGCATTCGCATTGGCAACCTCGGTCTTTCCTCTGATCCAGGAGAGCAGCCTTTCGCCTCTATGCAATTGCAGGGTCTGGTGGACACGGTAAAGGCTGCCGGGTTAGACACTCTCGTCGTCAATGGCGATTGCACGGATAGCAACCGCCCTGAGGAGTATGACGAGCTCATCAGGGTTTTGGATACTTTCGGTGAGTTTGGGAAAAACTGGTTTGTCACCCGTGGTAATCACGATGTGCACCCGCCCGGGCTACCCAATATCAATGGTTTCCGGGGACGCGGAATCCGCAAGGGCAAGACCGCGGTTCCGGATTACTTCAGCCAGCGTCTTGTGCCGACGCAGCAGCACTGGTCGACTCGCGTCGGCGAAGTGCGCCTCATCGGTGTTGATACCGCCGAGTTTGGTTATGCAGGTGGGCGTATTAATGAGCGCCAGATGCGTGCATTGCGTGCTGAACTCGCAGAGGATCCAGAGCGTCCGACAATTTTGTTTGCGCACCACCCGTTTACTCAGGATGCGGTGCGTTCGCATTTCGGTGGTGAGGCATTCATGGTCGAGGCTCAGCAGGCCAAGGTTTTCCAGGAGATCCTGGCTGCCACGCCGGGCGCCAAAGGTGTGTTCGCTGGTCATACGCACCGCAGCCGTCGTGGTATCGCTGACTATGGGGATACGGACTTCTGTGAGCGGGGTGCTGCACTTGGCTATCCGGGTGGATACACGCAGATTCGAGTGCACACTGACGGTTACCAGATCAGCTACCACCGCACCACAACACCGCAGTCGCTGTCCTGGTCAACGAAAACTCGTTGGTCGATGTTCGGGTTGGAGCCAGAGTTTATGCTGGGAAAGATCTCCGATCGGAACTACGTCAATTTCTTCAAGAACAAAGTGCCGCTCTGAGCTAGTGCTAGCTTCAAGCAGGGTACGCTGGGCAACGCATAGTGTTAATGGAAAATACGTAGTGGCAAGTTCCGCTGTGGGCGAAGTCGCACGCCACCACGTTATTGGCCGAGCACAAGTGTGGCTCTGAAGTAATAAGGAATTTAGCGATGACCGACCAGTACAACCCGCGTTCGTCCTCCCCGCAGGATTGGGAGCAGGACGGTTATGCAACATCTGCCTGGGAGCAGCCGCAGGGCGGGGCTCAAGGCCAGCACCAGCCTCAGTACCAGTACCAGACGCAGGGGCCGAACCAGGGCGGCTACACCCAGCAGTATCCGGCTTATCAGCAGGCTCCGGTACCTGAGCAGAAGAGCAACAACGGTCTGTTCGTGGCCTTGGGCATCGTCGGTGTTGCACTTGCAGCGGTCGCCGGTATCGGTGGCGCGTACTACCTGAATAATTCCTCCGATAATTCCCCGCAGTCTCCCGATACGGTTGCGGCAGGGGACTCGTCGTCAAGCACTGCGTCCCCGGCGCCGGTGGAGACGTACACGGAAACCTATACCCAGACCGTCGAGCCGGAAACGACGAAGCAGCCGGAGAGCAGCGCTCCTAGCACTACGCAGAGGGGAAATTTTGGTCTCCGCGCGTTCGGTATGGATCGCGATGATATCGATGCCAAAGGTTGGGTTGGCAGTACCGCTCGCTGCTCGGGTGGGTATTACGCGCGTGTGCTGGCGGAGACTTCTTCGGGTAAGGCCGTGATTTGTGAGAACTCCAATAACCGCCAGCAGCGCCATTACATTGGTGACTTCGGTGAGATTTCGGATACCCCGGATGCGTACACAGTAGATAGTTTCTCCGGGAACCGTGCTGTCGCGAAAAATGGTGGCTACACGTATACCGTCACTCCGAATGCGGTAACCGTGACCCAGGACGGCGAAGAGATTTTCCGTGAGCCCGTCACGGACTACGGTGTTTTGAACGCCGGCTAATCAGCTCTAGTTCTTCCTAGGACACGCAAAAAGGACGCGGTAACTTCCACAATGGAAGTTTTTACCGCGTCCTTTTCGTGTCTGCCGTTCGCTTTACGACGGTCCCTGCGCCCTAAGCCGCCTTCTCCTCGGCGGCGTTCTCCCACGGCTTCGGCAGGTGGCGAGGAACCACCTTGCCGACTGCGTTGCGTGGCAGTTCATCGAGGAACACGGTCTCGCGCGGAACGGCGAATCGGCTGAGGTGCTGCTTGACATATGTGCGAATCTGCTCATTGGTCAGGGCGCGACCCTCAGGGGAGTCGTCGCGGACAACCCAGGCAACCAGGGCCTGGCCGAAGCGCTCATCCGGAACACCTGCGACTGCGCACTCGCGGATGCCTTCGAGCTGGCTGAGCGCATCTTCGGTCTGACGTGGGAAGACGTTCTCGCCACCGGAGACAATCATGTCGTCCTCGCGACCGGAGATGTAGAGCAGGCCATTTTCCATTCGACCCAGGTCACCGGTACAGACCATGCCGTCAATGACCTGCTTGTCCGCGCCGGGGCGGGTGTAGCCCTCGTACAACATGTTGTTGCCCACGAAGATTCGACCGGTCTCGCCGTCAGCAACGCGGTTGCCGTCTTCGTCGAGAATCTGGACACGAGTGCCCAGCGGTGCGCGACCTGCCGTGGTCGGATTTGCCTTGAGCTCATCCGGGGTAGCAATGGTTGCCCAGCTGACCTCGGTGGAGCCGTACTGGTTGTAGAGAACCGGTCCGAAGCGCTCGAGGGTCTTGGTGACAATTCCCTCCGGAATGGCCGAACCGCAGGATGCGATGACCTTCAGTGATGTCGCACCGATGTCATAGTTGTCGGGGAGAATCTCAATCATGCGCTGCAGCATGGTCGGCACCAGGAAGATGGTGTGCGGAGAGTGCTGTTCGATAATGCGGAGGCTGTCGGCTGGATCGAACTTGCGGCGCATAATCATGGTGGAACGCAGTGCGATGCACAGCTGTGCAGTTGCGAAGCCCCAAGTGTGGAACAGCGGAGCCGCAAGGTAAGCCGGGCGACGCTGACGCAGCGGAATGCGGCTCATGATGGAAGATGCCGGCATCCAGCTGCGCGGCTCCGGGCGCTTGGCGCCCTTTGGAGTGCCGGTGGTTCCGGAAGTCAGAATAATAACGCGGCCACGGCGCGGGCGGCTTGGCAGCTCGGCGGTCGGCCACTTTGCCGGCGGTGCCGTCTTCAGCATCTCCTGCATGGAGGTCCAGCCTTCGCGAACGCAGGAGGTGTCACCGTAGTTTTCAAACCACGACACGGCGACCGGGCATTCATCGAAGTCCTCCGGCAGCATGCGAGTGAATTCCTCATCAATGAACAGGAAGTCAATCTTCTGCTCACGAATCACGGCCAGAGTCTGCTCGGCAGAGGCACCGGTGTTGAGCAGTACCAGGTCGGTGCCGAGGCGACCGTGGGCGCACAGAGCCATAATGAAACCGCGGTGATTGCGAGCCAACACACCGATGCGGTCGCGCTGCTGAATATCGCCGTGGCGGAGTGCTCGCGCCAGGGCAGTGGAGCGCTCGTGCAGTTCCTCGTAGGTCAGCGAGCCGCCGTCATCAATAATTGCGGTGTGGTGCGGATCGCGGCCGGCTGCAATGCCGAGGAGACCAGCTGGCAGGAAGTCCCAGCGGTAGATGGAATTTAATGCTTTACCAGCCGCGCCGGGTCCCATCGAGCCGAGGACACCAGCCTGCGTCACCGGTGCGAGTCCGAGGACGAGGTCCGAGGTAGCTCGCGAAGCTTTGCGCACCTTATTGAGGATCGAGGTCTGTGGGTCAGATGTCATAGTCACTCATCTTCCGTGGTTCATGTCCTGTGGTCTTCGGAGAGTCCTAATCAGGCGAAACCTCATCGGTAGGACCGCCGATTTAGTTTCTTTTACAGTAAGAATAAGTGTCCTAAGTCGCTCTTGTGTAGGGTTTTGCAAAATTTTTTTATGAGAAACGAATATTTGTGAAGACCTGTATTGTGACCAGTGAAAATGGTCAAACGTGCAGATGCTCTCTTTTCCAAAGGTGGCGTCTGTTAGATAGAAGGCCCTGTATTGAAGTTGTTTTTCTAGAAAAATTCCTTCAAACATGTTCCAATCCAACTACGCCCACGTCTCCGTTGTGGAGGGCAAAGTTAGTCGATATGACTTAGGAGAATCTATGGATTCCGCTCTCAAGGCTCGAGTGTCCCTGGGGATTTTGTCAGCTCGAGTGGTAGTAGCTGGGGCAGTCGCAACCGGCGCTGCTTTCGGTCTTGCAGCATGTGGCGATAGCGATGACGTCGATCCGGCTCCTGTCCAGACCACTACGGTGACTTCGACTGAGAAGCAGGACGATGATCGCGACGACTCTGATGACGTCGATGACATGGAAGACGATCGTGACGACGATGATCGTGACGATGACATGGACGACGATGATCGCGGCGATGGTGATGACGATGACGGCGATTTGGATGGCGATCACGACGACGATAACCGTGTGAACAACTAGGTGTCCTTATTCGCACTGTTGAGTGCGTGAATTGCTAGCGGTCTTCTCAAAGCCTGAACCCCAGCTCATCGGTGAGCTGGGGTTCTTTATCAGGGGCCACTAGCTGTACTGACCGGAGACGTTGGTCAATCGTGAGAAGGGCGGCTGGTTCCCGCAAGCCGTGTGAGGCCAGTGCTGCGTAGGCGTGGAGCAAGAGCGTCCCCTTGGAATAGACGGAGGGGGCCGATAACTCGACCCCCTCACGGTTGTTAGCGAGGATTCCTCTGTGAACCGCTAACTTTAGGACAGACCCTTTGCTTGCTCGATGGCGGTGAAGTGACGTTGGGTGCTGGGCTGTTCCAGCTCATCGAGTACGGCCAGGGCCAGGTCCGCAGGGGTGATCCGCGACGTACCGTCGTGGTTGATCAGAAGCGTGTCACCGCCTCGGCGATAAGCGCCGGTTCCCTGTCCGGGCTCGAAGACTGCCGACGGACTCAGGTAGGTCCAGTTCTGGTTCGGATGTTCTGTACATGCGTTGAACTGGTCGAGGCTGGCCGATGCGACGTCACGCCACTGGGGCGGCACGAAGGTGGGGTCGTCCAGGACGCGCAACTCCCGATCGTGAGGTGAGCGTAAGGGCGCTGCTCCTCCTACGACCAGAACCCGAACCCCCGCGACAGCGGCGTGGTCGAGGACATGGCTGGTCAGCGGAGCCACACTGCTCTCATCGCCGGGGGCCATGCGCACGGCGAGCACGACGGCGTCTGAGTCGTTCAGGACGGGCTGCAGGGGTGCCTCGAGATCTGTCAGATCGAGACGAGCGACGGTAGTATGCGGGTCGTTGGTCTCCGGTGGGTTACGCGATACGGAAGTGACGTGGTGGCCGCGGCGTGTGGCCTCCTGCGCGATCGCGGTACCGGCCATGCCGGTGGCTCCGAGAATCTGAATTGTCCTTTCGATAATTGGTGGGGGCGGGGAGCTGGCCACAGACCATGGCAGCCAGGGCGATCGCGAAGCCGAGGTACTGCTCGGCTCCGAGGTGTTCATGCGCGATCAGGGCGCCGAGCAGGGCGGCGACCAACGGCGAGAGGAGTCCCAGGAGGGCTGTGGACGTGACCGGAAGCCGTCGGATGCCGGTAAACCAGAGGCTGTAGGAGACCAGCGCCCCGACCAGGCCGAGCCAGGCGTACCCAAGCCAGCCATGGACAGGAATTACCGGCGGTGGTCCCTCCACCAGCAGCGCCGGAATCGCCAGCAGCAGGCCGGCGGACGTCAGCTGCCAACCGGCCAGTGCGACGGGCGAGACACCTTCCGGGAGCTTCCACTTCTTGGTGAGGACCACGCCGGTGGCCATGGCCACTGCGCCGCCGAGTCCTTCAACCACGCCCACCGGGTTCAGGGCAGCGCTTGGACCGAGAACCACGAGGGCCACGCCCACGACACCCACGACACCCCATCCCAGACGCCATCCGGAGAGTTGCTCGTGGAGGACAGCCACGGCCAGCAGGGCAACGATGATGGGCTGTACCGCATTCAGCGTGGCCGCTACCCCGCCCGGAAGACGCTGCGCCGACAAGAACAGCAGGGGGAAGAACGCGGCCATGTTCAGACCGCCCAACACGAAGCTCTTCCACCTCCACGAACCGCGCGGCAGCTGCCTCGACAGGCACAAGGCGATGATCCCTGCCGGCAGCGTCCTCATGAACGCAGCAAACAATGGATGCCCGGCTGGGAGGAGGTGTGTGGTCACGATGTATGTCGTCCCCCACGTAGCGGGGGCCAGCGCCGTCAAACAGGTCCACAGCAACGAACCGCGGCGCCCATGAGAAGAAGTGTTCATGCATCCAGCATCAGTCGCTCACCAGTAGTGAGTCCAACACATTGTTCTCACCCAAACAATGAGCTGCTATCATGATTGGGTGGAACTCCAACAGCTCAGGTACGTCGTGGCGATCGCCGAGAAACGCAACTTCACGCGAGCAGCAGAACGCTGCTTCGTCGTGCAGTCAGCCCTGAGCCACCAGATCAAGGCCCTCGAAAAGGAACTCGGCACGGCACTGTTCGTGCGCTCATCCCGCCGGGTCGAGCTGACCCCCGCCGGCGAAGCCTTCCTCACGGAAGCACGGATCAGCCTCGCAGCCGCTGACCGCGCCGTGGCGGTCGCCGCCGAGGCCGTGGGCCAGGTCCGCGGAAGCTTGTCGGTAGGTGTGATCCCGACGGTCACAGCCGTCAGCGTGCCCGACATCGTCGCAGCCTTCCACGCCAGCCATCCCCACGTGGATCTCACCGTGCGGGGCGGGGGAAGCAATGAGTTCATGCGCGATCTCAGCAGCGGGAGACTCGACGTAGCATTCCTCGGCGTGGACGCCGACGTCACCCCAGCGTCCGGACTCACCGCGCACGAGATCGCCCGAGGGCGTCTCGTCGCTGTCATGGCGTCACAGCATCGGCTAGCACACAGGGGCACCTTAGCCCTGGCCGACCTGGCCGACGAGACGTTCGTTGACTTCCCGGCCGGGTCACCGGGCAGGCTCCAAGGCGATCGGGCATTCGCTGCCGCAGGCCTTCAACGCCGCGTGGGCTTCGAGGCGATGTCGACCGAGCTCATGCTCGCCCTCGTCGAACGCGGGTTGGGCGTCTGCCTGCTGCCCGTCGACTGTGTGCCAGCCAACCCAGCGCTGCGAGCCATTCCCGTGGTCGATGGCCCTTGCCGGACCGAGTACATCGCGTGGGGATCTTTCAATCCGAGCCCCGCCGCTCGAGCGTTCATCGAACAGGTCAAGGAATCAATCGCCCTGCACATGGTCGACTGATGCCAGATCGCGTCGATCAACGTCTCCGGTCAGTACAACTAGCTATTGCTCTGCAGTGTCCTGTTTCTTGTTGAGCTCAGCGGCATTGCTTACCTTTTCGGCAATATCTGTGGCCTTTTCCTCTGCGTCGGCCCATGGCCCAGAGTCAGAGACCCATACATTGAGCCTAAGAAAATCAGCATGGATGATTGATTTTAAGTAGCCGTCAATATCGCCGTTGGTTAATTCTCCTGTCTCGGCGTCGCTGTTTTCTCCGCTAACTAGGATGACAATCATTCCGTCGGGATCTTCGAATTCGTACGAGCATCCGATGCCTAGGGAGCCCCAGTTATACTGCCCAGCCCCTGTTTCTGCAGGCATATAGTCGCGTGCGTCGCAGACGTTAAGCCAGTCAAGCGCCTTTTTGTAGTTATAAGCGGCTGCGGCAGCTTGGTTGGACTCGAGACTCTCGCGATGAGTTTCCGAGTTCTTACTCTTCAGCTCATCAATCTGTGCTTGCAGCTCGCTTTCCTGCTCTTCTAGCTGTTGTTGTAATGAGTAAATCTCTTCATTCGCGCTTGCGAGCTCGGACTCAGCATTCTTGCCACCCATGGCAAAACCTGCCGCGCCGGCAACAATCACTCCGACTGCGCCGACAACGAGTGGCAATGTCAGCGTTCTATTCTTTCTCGGCTTGGTATCAGAAGTTTTGCTAGACGAGTCCACCGCGGAGGTTGACTGGTCGTTGTTCCATGGATCGATGGGTTCATATGTGCTCATTTTTACCCGACTACCTTTACTTTCTGTGCGATTGTGATTGGTTCGAATCCCGGTTGCTGAGCTGTCACAGCAACGATGTATTCACCGGGTTCTGTAAACGTTGCGTAGGCCTTTTCCCCAAACCGGCGAACGATTTGGCAAGGAGTATGTTGTCCAGTAACACCTGCGCTGGCACTTGCAGTCGGTTTGCCTTCGGCATCGTAGACATCCACCTTGTTTTCACAAGTTTCAGTTCCTCCGGTCTGGCTGAAATTCCACATCAACCTGACGTTTGCTTCGCCATCAACCAGGGGATAGGTCAACAGGCTATTGGACCCCTCGAAGGGAAACGTGATCCGAGCAGTGTCGAAGCCACCCAATTCTTTCTGGTGAGCAGTTGCGTCAATCTTGACGTTTTGGCGCTTGGCGCTGCCAGGCTCCATGCCACCAATTTTGGTCAGCTCCATCGAGCTGTTCAGCGTTATTGCACCGGAGTCATCGCCCGAATCCGAAAGTTCGCTGTTTGGAGAATTCTTATCCTGCGAACTGTTGGCATATTCCTGCTCTGGCTCTTCCGACTCGGTCGAGCTCTCAGTCGAGTTAGGGGGTTCGGATTGTGCATCAGAAGCAGGGGACGTTTCTGTAACTGTCACCACTGCGGGGGACTCCGGGGCAGCGTTGTTAGTGGGCATACCTGAGCAGCCAATCAGGGTCAGGGCAGTCGCGGCGGCTGCCGCAGCTAAAACGTGCTTTGAATGAAACTGGGATGACATGGGCGTTAAAAAACCTCCGAGTTAAGCGCCGAATAAGCGTTTTCTTCATCTGCTTGACGACGCTATAGCGGAGGCCTCAGAAGCGGTACGGGAGTTCTCCCGGTGACTTTCACTACCCGTGCGGGCTTAACTAAATCCTGTCGGGTTCAGCGAATTAATCGTTGGGCAGAGGATCGAGGGAAAGAACCGCTTAATGAATCTCCAACAGCTGAAAGATGCGGCCAAAAGCTACTTCTCAAAAACCACAGATATTGTGAAGGATGTTCCAGATCGCACTAAAGTTTGGCGCGGTGATTTGGAGGATCAAGGAATTATTCCGAACCGTGTTGGTGTAGATCAAGAAGGTCGTATCATTCCGCCATTTTTTGTCTGGTGGGCACCCTGGATGTTTCGAGTCGTACTCGTTATCGCCGGATTCATAATTGGCGGAGTTTTGGAATCTATCAATAGTGGCCCATATCCAGATACGGCGATGTTGATTCCATTCGCCATGGGGTTTGCGATGTGGTTCTTGCGAAATCAGACTAGTTGGATTCCCGGCCTCATTATCACGGTGCTGGCAGTCACCGCAGCATCGCTTATGTCTAAAAGCGTCCTTATTTCGCTCGAAGCATTAATCCTTTTCGCTCTCGTAGTCCTAGTGGAATATATCTACGCTCGCGCCGCATTCGACTACAGCACTGCCACAGCGTTTGAAGAGATGAAGCAGGCGCTTTCTACGTACGGCACTGCCTATGAGCTGGAAGAGCGAGAGGACGCCAATGTCAATGGAGAGACTCTGACAACTGTCTCCGCGCTTGATTCGGGGCGCCCTGCTCGGGCAATGATTCGACTGTTGCCGGAGCATGTAGTTCCCGGATGGCTTATCGCAGTAGATCCTGCCAGAAGATTCATGACAGGCCTGTCCCCAGAACAACGTGTTCGCATCAGTGAGATTCAGGAGCAGATGTGAGTCTGAATCCCGCAGTTCGAGACAACCTAGCTGAAAATCTATTTTCAACAGGCGCAGTGCCAACGGGGGCCAAGTTAGCTCAGTTGATTGCTGACATTCCCATGGGCGGAGATGCCTCTTCCTCGGATTTTTGGGAAGCGCGTGTCCGTTTAATTCGAGACTTGTTGTTCTTCGGTGAGCAGTCCCAGCGTGCACTGGACATCATCGATGAGCTGCACACCGAAGATTTCGTTGACGCGGTGCGAAAGAAGTTTGGTGTTTCCTTTCGACTTGTTCTTAAACGAGTACAGCGTCCTCAGTACTTCTTCACTGATGTGCAGATGAAGGCAGTTAAAGAGGGGTTCTTGAAGCCGTATGCAAAGGGCAGCGGAAAAGCGATTACCGAGCACGGGCTTGAAGAGTTCTTTAATCGGATATTGGTTCCAACGTCCAACCGCATGGAGCTCCGTGAATACGTCGACGTTGAAGATAGCCAGGAAATTGAGACTGGTCCGACGAACAATGCAGAGAAAAGAGTCTGGGCTGCCTTTAAAGAGGCCAGTAGTGCAAATACCGACATTCGGTCGATTGCAGATGTCATTGCGAGCGGTTTTCGTGAACAGTCCGAAGGCGCTATCGACGGCAAGTCAATCGATAACGACATGCTGAAGGGTGCAACGAAATCCATTGGTGCGAACTTTCGTACCGGTTCGCCAGAGGCTGAAACCCGCACCGTTCTCATTCGAAGGTTGCAAGCAGTCGATAATCCAGCGGATTTAGTGACTCGACATACTTTCGGTCTGCTGAATGACGAATCGTCGCTGGACCCAACGAGACTTCGTAAAGAATTGCAAATTGCTGAGGGAGCCTACTGTTCTAGTTCCGATTCGACAATTGAGAATCGTGTACTTCAAAACGTCAATCGAACGGATGCGCTCGAGAAATCACCGCTAGAAAAAGGATCATGGGGTCAACAAGCACAAGAGAATGAAAAAGATTTAATTACAAGGCGTTTGATGGTTTTACTAATACCTTTGACCGCTGTATCCGTTATCTGGTCTCTAATTAACGACTTGAAATATTATCCCAATAGCTATGCCCTTGTGCATAATGCTGGGTCGGCACTGACCTTAGGTCTATTTCTTGTGATTTTGCATAAATTGGTCAGAGCGCGGACAGCTAAAAGGTGGATAGGGGTGTTCGGCTTTGTATATGTATTCTTTGCAGCGGTAATTGGAGAAATCTTCTTCACATATTTCGATTGGGAGATGTCGTTAATAGTAATCATGGTTGGCATAACGCTTGTCTATCTATTCGCCAAGGGTAAGGAGTATAAAAATGGGGTTCTTTAATAACAAAAAGGATGAAAATAAAAGGTCGGTTAAACATTCAGACGGTCGTGCTGATGAGTATCAGGAACGAGATCCTAAGTATCCGGAGGTTGACTTCGGTGGAGCGCATAATTTCGCCCCGCTGCCGAATTTTGATGAGTCCTTCGGCCCCCGGGGCACGGTCGACAATGGTGATACCACAGGTCAGGAGCCGGTCGAGTATTCCGGAGATCCAAAACTAGACACCGACGAAGCTGCATGGTCCAAGGTTGAGAACGTCGAATTTGACGGTGTTGAATTTGGTGGTGCCGAGTTTGGCCATGATGAAGACACCGCGGAAGGAGTTCCAGCCCAGCAGGATTTTCCTCCCGCGACAGTGGAAGAGCTCCCAGAAACGGATGCTGAAAGTACCGCAGGTGTTGCGGCCGGGAACGTCGTAAAGCAGTTGGATTTGATTCAAACACGGCTGGACACAATGAACGCAGTATTGCGCTCTCAAAGTGAAGAGTTGGAAGCGCTGACTGATCGTCGTTGGTACGCCCAGTTGATGCCGCTGGCGGAAAAGTTGGCGGCCATCCATGACGGGATTTGCGCTGACCTTTCGCGGCTCGAAGAAACTACCGAAACTGATGGCAGTGACCTGTATTCGACCCTGGATTTCCTGCAGGACTCGATCGCAGATGCGCTTCAGTCCATGGGAGTGGCAATTACAGAGGCGAAGGTGGGCGATGCCTTTGATTCTTCAATTCACCGTCGTACCAAATTCGCGGATTCGGATAACCCCGCGCTGCACCGCACGCTAGCGCCATCACGGCGAATATCGCACTACTACACCTTCACTAGCTCTACTAGCCCAATTGTGGTGGCCAAGGCGCCGGTCACGGTGTACCGGCAGAGCGGCAACTAGGGCACAACTCGCGTCTGAGCAGAGCACCACTCGAGTCTGATAAGCGCACAACTAGAGCGCTGACACGACAAAAGAAGTCAAGAATTCAGCAGATTGCAGAACAAGGAGAAATATCATGGCTGAGCGTATTTACGGCATCGATCTGGGTACATCCAATAGCGCAATTTCCTACGTGGACTCACTGGGTGTTCCTGTCATTCAAGAAAACCTCGACGGAGATCTGTCGACACCAAGTGTGGTGTGGTTTGAATCGAAGGCCAATACCGTTGTCGGAAAGCTGGCACGTGAAGAGAAGCTCTTCAGCCCCAATGACGTCATCGAGCTGGTGAAGCGGAGCATCGGCACCGATAAGAAATGGAACTTCAGCGGGAAGCCGTACACCCCGGAGGAGATTTCCTCATTGATTTTGCGCTCGTTGGTTCCAGACGAAGCAGCTGACGACGAGATTTCGGCAGTTATTACTGTGCCGGCATATTTTGGTGCTAAGGAGCGCGAGGCAACTCGCAACGCAGGGCAGATTGCTAATTTCAATGTGTTGGAGCTGGTAGCAGAACCGGTTGCTGCGGCCCTCTACTACGACTCCAAGCAGCCTCTAAAGGACAAGACCTTGCTGGTGTATGACCTCGGAGGCGGTACATTCGATGCCACGATTGTGCAGGGGATTGACAACACCTTCCGGGTTATTGCCACCGACGGTGATGCTCGACTGGGCGGTGCTGACTGGGATAAGGCGCTTGGTGAATTTATCCTGGATAAATTCATTGAGCAGACTGGTGACGAGGAGGCGGAAAACGATGAGACCTTCGTCGCTAAGTTGCATGAGCAGACGGTGAACTGTAAAGAGGCGCTGAGTAATGCGGAAAGCGCCACTGTGCGACTTGCCAGTGACTCCGGTTCCCGCGCCAAGATTGCCGTTACCCGCGAAGACTTGGAGCGTGTCACGGCGCCATTGCTCGAGCAGACGGAGATTCCTTTGACCCGTGTATTGGAGACGGCAAAGGAAAAGGAGCCGGGACTGACAATTGATGAGGTCATCCTGGTGGGTGGATCTTCGCGAATGGCCGCCGTAACCAAACTGGTGGAGCGTCTGACGGGTAAGAAGCCACTGTTGGTCGAGCCGGATTTGGCCGTTGCTAAGGGGGCCGCGCTTGCTGCGATGATTAGCAAGCTCGGGGGCGTGGTCAATGCTGAGTCCAGCCCTGCAGCACAACAGCAGTCAATTGCGCAGATTGCAGCTGAGACGGGAATCGACGCCGGGCAACTGACCGCACTGTCGGAGAAGAAGGTGGCGAATGTGTTGCCAAAGTCGATTGGCATTCGAGTTGTCGATCACCTGAACAACCCGTACATCGACTATCTGGTCAACCAGAATGACATGATTCCACTGTCTGAGCCGGTGGTCCGGGAGTATTCGACCGTAGCTGATGGTCAAGAGGAAGTAGATTTGACGCTGTATCAGCAGGCCAGTGACGTTCCATCCGAAGATGTCGCTCTCAATGACATCATTAGTGGTTCGGAATCTATGCTGACAGGAATCCCGCCGTTGCCCAAGGGACAGCCAATTCAGGTTAAGTTCTTTGTAGCAGCAGACGGCATGATTACCGTGGAAGGTACTCACGTTCCATCGGGTCGCTCAATCGAATCCCACGTGCGCATTGGTGTGATGAATGAGGAAGAGATTTCGGCTGCTCGCACGACGATGATGAAGGTTTCTGTCAGCCAAGGAGATAACTGATGACCGACGATCGCACATTAATCCCGGGCGTCGATGACATTGACAGCGGTGCAAATTCCGATACTGGTGGTCGAAATCGGAAGATTCTGCTGTTCGTGCTCGCCATTCTGGTTGTCGTCATCCTGGCAATGGTGGTCTGGATCCTAAATTTCCGCTCTAACCAGCAGGATAACGCCGACGGGTTGTTTGAAACCACTGAAAGCACCGAAGTGGAAGTCTCGCCGTCCTACTATGTGGGCGATGATCAGGAACCAACCTCGACCACTATCGCACCGCCTGCCGACGATCGGTTCGTAGACCCAGAGGTCTTAGCGTCGACCTTTGACTCGGAGTGCAACCTGCAGAGTGCCTGGTCAAACCAGGGCTCCGATATGGACTGTGAAGCATATTACGAGGTAGTGCGGGCGCTCAGTAAACAGCGGCAAGAGCAAGGAACACTGCCAGAGCAGACGACAATCGAGATTGAGTATGACGGTCAGCCACTGACGATGGAATGCCAAGAAGTTTCGCCTAATTATGATTGCCGCTCTGAGTCTGGGATTCAGATTATGGTGGGTAATCTCGATGGGTCTGGGCAACGGAACCGATGACTGATCTTCCCCAGGTAGGCGATATTTTTGAGGGCTACGAGGTTGAAGCTCTCATCGGTGCCGGCAATATGGGGACTGTTTTTCGAGTACGAAATCCCAAGCTGGGCCGAAACGAAGCACTGAAAATCGTCCCGCTGCCGGAAGAGGCCGGTGCTTCTAAGCGAATGGAGGCACTGTTCCAGAACGAGGTTTCTATCGCAGCTACTGTTCACGTTCCCAACGTTGTGACCGTGTTCGATGGCGGGCGAGCCGGGAACCTGCTCTGGTTCACCATGACTCTTATCAGCGGTAATTCGTTGGGCACTGAGCTGGCTGAGTATCCGCCGCGCAATTTCGACAAGAGCGAAGTCATGTCGATTGGTGTGGAGATTGCTACCGCGCTAGATCGGCTAGCAAAGCACGAACCAGCGGTGATTCATGGTGATGTAAAACCATCAAACATCGTCGTAGAGCGGGATTCGTCGGGGCTTGTATTAAGTGCGACGCTTGTGGATTTCGGTGTATCAACCGCCACTGAAATCGACAGTGTTGGCGTGACAAATCGTGTTGCCGGCTCATTGCCCTACATGGCGCCAGAGATCTTCACCAAGGGGTGCATTAGTGCGGCTAGTGACGAGTATGCGTTCGCGTGCACGATATTCGAGCTGTTGCAGGGATATAAAGCATTTCCAGCTACTGACGCGGCCAATGCGCGGCAACTGCACTGCGGTAAGCGACCGGTTACCAATCTCGGCGCGGTAGTTGACTCGGTCTTCGCCAAAGCGTTGGCAATTGACGCCGATGAGCGCTACGAATCCTGCAATGCGTTTATCAGCGATCTCATTGCTGCGTTAAATGGCGGTGATGTCGAGGTTCGCAATCCGAAGAACCGGAAGAAAGCGCTTGCAGCGTTCTCTGTAGTGGCATGTCTAGGCCTTATTGGTGGCGGCATTGTTGTTGCCGAACGTAGCGGCATTGGAGATGGCGGTCTCTTTAGTGCCAAGCACTTGGCACAGCCAGTAGCTATCGGGGGTTCTGCGGAACCAATGCGACTTCGCGCTCCCGATTTGGCGAAGGGGCCTCGGATTCCGGTGGGTGACCGATGGACCCTTACGTCGTTAAGCGACGTCCCCATCGGCGAGAAGAGCTGGCAGGGGATTCAGCGGATGGGAACATTCAACGGTGCTGCATATCACGCGACGCAGTTTGCTTCAGCAGATGAATTCTTGCTGCCATTTCGCCACGGCATTGATGAGAAGAAGCCGATTGCAGAGGCTGAAAATGACAAATGGCGTGGTGAAATTCTGGATGCCGTGAGCAAGAACCGGTCAGTGGCTGAACCAGCTGGCTCTGAAGTGGTGAAACTGCGAATGGAGCCCGATGGTCGCCGGCTGGATGTCCTACAAACGTCAGGTTCATTTCAAGCTGTGAACAGCGAAGGTTCCGAGGCAACACGGCCGATCAATTATTGCTTGGTTCAGCCGGCGGAAAGCTCTGCGCCATCCAGTCCCGAAGTGCTTCGTCCAGTATTTGTCGTTTTGACTGAAGGCGATCCTTGTTCTGCTGCCTATGACACGGTGGCGGCGTGGGCAATGCAAACCACGACGAATTAAGCGATAACGCCGAGATTATTTGTTATATTTCGGATAATTATCCTGAATGCCAGTCACTTCAGCCGTCGTTGGGCGATTCCCAGGAGCATTGGGTAGGGTTCCTGATTCGCGGTTGGTGGCTGGTGGTGCGAGAGAAAGGCCTGGTCAACGTGACATCGCTCCCGACACTTGTGGTTGATAATTTGTGTGGGGATGCGATTGTTGCCAATCCGAGTGAGGGATTGACCATCGGGCGTGACGCCGACCTCAAAGTGGGCGAAGATAACCGCTACATGCACCGCATAGCAATGTATGTGTATGCGGAATCCGGAATGTGGTTTTTGCTCAATAACTGCGAGCACGTGACTGCAATGGTGCACATTCCGGAGGTGTCGCGGTCATTCCGGCTGGCTCCGCAACAGCGTTTTGATCTGAGCTACCCGGAGTATTTCATCCGCTTTTCCGTCAAGGATGACCAGTACGAAATTCAGATTAAACAGGATATTGAGCACGCCGATGCAAAGGTCGTGCTGCCAACTGACGGGACTGAAACCATCTCGGTTGGGGAGCTGCCGGAGCGCCAGCGTGCTCTAATCGCCGCATATGCGGAGGACTATCTGCGCGGCCGAATCGACACCATTATGGTTTCGTGCACCGATGCCGAGGCCGGCCGAAAGCTGGGAGGCAAGACTGCAAAGGCAGTCGAGCATTACCGCACCGCACTTTTTGAATCCGCTTTGAGCAAGGGGCTGGTCTCAAGCAAGGAGTGGCAACGGGTTAATCAAAAGAGCCGTCTGCAGCTGGTAGTTGTCGCTGCAATCGAAGCACGATTGGTCACTGCAGACGACTTGAAACTGCTCGCTTAACGACGGTACTTGCGATAAGTCAATCCCTTAATTGGCGTGTTCACAGTGGTGGTTCGGCCGCCACGGGCATTCTTCGTCCACCGAACGGGCCCCATGCGATAGGAATATCCGAGGCCAGAACGCGATAGCGTAACCCGGGAGTTGCGGGTGGGGCGGAAGGTCTTTCGGAAGCTGAATAGTTTGAAAGCCATTGATATGAGTCCATTCTCGGTGCGTCACAGACTGCCATGCGCTCTGACCGTGCTGCTTTGGACAGCATCGCTCTCTGACCGCATTGTGCCGGTGACATAAGCGAATAGGTCGTGGTGCGTTTGATCACCACTGTCCAGATTTGGGCAGTCCAGCATGGTTTGGCTAGGGGAGAACTCCCCGGGGAGAACTCCCGTTTCTTTTGCCTCCGAGAGTTTTTAATCTGAGATCATGTTCACCAAGAAGATTTCCGCTGTAGCCGCCGCAATCACTGCCGCCGCTGCGCTTGCTGTTGTCAATCCGTCCGTCGCCGATGCAGCTACGAATTACCCCAAGATCAACCGTGACTATGTCAGCTATTCCACAGACGGAGAAACCGTAGTCTGTGGTGGGTCGGTAAATCAGGACATGTTCCGCTGCCAGACCACAGCTAAGTGGGGTAACAAGAAGAATGCCCACAATCTGGTCACCTTTGATCTCGAGGATGCATCTGGAAGTTGGGAAGCCGGAATGAGCGGTGGAAATTGGGATGCCTCGCGCCCGCCATTCCGACTGAAGGAAGGGAAGAAGTATAGCTTCCACGGGATTGTGGTCCTGAATAAGAATGGCACCCTGTACTTCAGTTCTCCGTACCACGAGGCGCGCGGTGAAGTGACTCCGTATGAGTGGGAGATTATGGAGACTGACTGATAGCCCGTGCGAGTACTCCTTCTTGTCTGGCGTATGGCTTAACGCGCAGGAGTAATTCATTCCAAAATTCGTTTCCTCCCGGTGGCATTGCCGCCGGGAGCTTTTGCTGCCGTACGAGCAGTGATACCTCTCTCGACCAGTCTGTTCGCTACTGGCGTACGGCTATAGGGATTAATCTGTGTCGCGGCGCGTTTAAGCTAGGTGAAACAACCTTTATTGAATTACGGCAAAAATAGACACTTGAAAGGGCAGTGATGTTCGAGAGGTTTACGGACCGAGCACGTCGCGTTGTCGTCCTGGCGCAGGATGAGGCACGCGAGCTCAATCACAATTACATCGGCACGGAGCACATCCTGCTCGGCCTGATTAGTGAAGGCGACGGTGTGGCTGCCAAGGCGCTGGAGTCCATGGGTATTTCCCTGGACGCTGTGCGCTCTGAGGTGGTCGACATTATTGGTCGTGGCTCCCAGCCGCCGAGCGGTCACGTGCCGTTTACCCCGCGTGCAAAGAAGGTGCTGGAGTACTCTCTGCGCGAGGCTCTGCAGCTGGGTCACAAGTACATCGGTACTGAGCACCTGCTGCTCGGCCTGATTCGTGAGGGCGAAGGTGTTGCCGCTCAGGTCCTGGTTAAGCTCGGCGCTGATCTGCCGCGCGTACGTCAGCAGGTTATTCAGCTGCTCAGCGGTTTCCAGGGCGATGAGTCCGATGGTTCTCCGGAGCAGCGTCCGGTCGGCGCCACCTCCGGTGCTCGTGTGCAGGAGGGCAACCACCAGTCCGGTTCGCTGGTGCTCGATCAGTTTGGTCGTAACCTGACCGTGGCTGCGCGCGAGGGCAAGCTGGATCCGGTTATTGGCCGCGAGAAGGAAATCGAGCGCATTATGCAGGTTCTTTCTCGTCGTACCAAGAACAACCCTGTGCTGATTGGTGAGCCGGGTGTTGGTAAGACCGCCGTTGTGGAGGGGCTTGCTCTGGACATTGTCAACGGCCGTGTGCCGGAGACGCTGAAGGATAAGCAGCTTTACTCTCTCGACCTGGGCTCGCTGGTTGCAGGTTCCCGTTACCGCGGTGACTTCGAGGAGCGTCTGAAGAAGGTGCTCAAGGAGATTAACCAGCGCGGTGACATCATCCTGTTTATTGACGAGATTCACACGCTGGTCGGTGCCGGTGCCGCAGAGGGCGCAATTGACGCGGCCTCGATTCTGAAGCCGAAGCTGGCCCGCGGTGAGCTGCAGACCATTGGTGCTACCACTTTGGATGAGTACCGTAAGCACATCGAGAAGGACGCCGCTCTTGAGCGTCGTTTCCAGCCGGTGAACGTGCCGGAGCCGAGCGTGGATCTCACTATCGAGATTCTGCGCGGTGTCCGCGATAAGTACGAAGCTCACCACCGTGTCTCCATCTCGGATAAGGCACTGGTTGCCGCAGCTACCCTCTCGGATCGCTACATCAACGATCGCTTCCTTCCGGATAAGGCTGTTGACCTGATCGATGAGGCCGGTGCTCGTATGCGCATCAAGCGCATGACTGCCCCGGCTGACCTGCAGGAGATTGACTCCAAGATTGCCGATGTGCGCCGCCGGAAGGAAGCCGCCATCGATGAGCAGGACTTCGAGAAGGCAGCTGGTCTGCGCGACAAGGAGCGCAAGCTGGGCGAAGAGCGCCGCGAGCGCGAGAAGAAGTGGCGTGCGGGCGAGTCCGACACCATCGCTGAGATTGGTGAGGAGCAGATTGCGGAGGTCCTGGCATCCTGGACCGGCATTCCGGTGTTCAAGCTCACCGAGGAAGAGTCCTCGCGTCTGCTGCGCATGGAGGATGAGCTGCACAAGCGCATTATCGGTCAGGAAGAGGCCGTCAGTGCTGTCTCCCGCGCTATTCGTCGTACCCGCGCTGGTCTGAAGGACCCGAAGCGTCCGTCCGGTTCGTTTATCTTCGCCGGCCCGTCCGGTGTTGGTAAGACCGAGCTGTCGAAGGCCCTGGCGGAGTTCCTCTTCGGTGAGGAAGACGCCCTCATTCAGATTGATATGGGTGAGTTCCACGACCGCTTCACCGCTTCGCGCCTCTTCGGTGCTCCTCCCGGATACGTCGGCTACGAAGAGGGCGGCCAGCTCACTGAGAAGGTGCGCCGTAAGCCGTTCTCCGTCGTGCTTTTCGACGAGATTGAGAAGGCCCACAAGGAGATTTACAACACCTTGCTGCAGGTCCTGGAAGACGGTCGTCTGACTGACTCTCAGGGGCGAGTGGTGGACTTCAAGAACACGGTTCTGATCTTCACCTCGAACCTGGGTACCAGCGACATTTCCAAGGCTGTTGGTATGGGCTTCTCGGGCGTCGGCGAGGCCGATGAAGACGGCAAGTACGAGCGGATGAAGGACAAGGTCCACGACGAGCTGAAGAAGCACTTCCGTCCGGAGTTCCTGAACCGTATCGACGAGATTGTGGTCTTCAAGCAGCTGAGCCAGGCCGAGATTGTTCAGATGGTCGACCTCATGCTGGCCCGCGTCAGCGACCAGCTCGGTGAGAAGCGCATCACCATGGAGATTTCCGACCGCGCCAAGAACCTGCTGGCCAAGCGTGGCTTTGATCCGGTGCTCGGTGCCCGTCCGCTGCGTCGCACCATCCAGCGCGAGATTGAGGATCAGCTCTCCGAGAAGATTCTCTACGGTGAGGTTGGTCTCGGCGAGACCGTCTTCATCGATGTCGAAGGCTGGGATGGCGAGTCCAAGGACGTCGACAAGGCGAAGTTCACCTTCACCAACAAGGGCAAGGCCGGGAACGTTGATGCCGACGGCGGTGCTCTGGGGGAGTCTGAGGAAGACAAGGACGTTCTCGGCAGCGCTGGTACCAGCGAGTCCGATATCATCACCCCGGATGTACCGGGTGACGGCGGTTCCACCGCCGCTGGAACCGACCTAGAGTCCGGTTCGGACTCCGATGACGACGGCCACAACCCGCCACCGGCTGGTGCGGGTGCTGGCCAGCCGCTCTAAGAGGTTTAGCCGCTAGCAGTACCAACGAACACTGCCGCCCCAGTTCCGACTCCATTATGGGAGGAGGAACTGGGGCGGCAGTGTGTCTATATGCGGTCTTTCCTAAAAGCGCGGAGAGTTGTAGTTCTACTTGGCCACGCCGAGGTCGACCAATGCTTTCTTTGCTACTTCAGGGTCATCATTTTTGATCATGTACTCAACGATTCCCTGGTCCTCTGGGAGGATTTCCGCAACTGTGATGAGGGACTCCACTCGCTGCGCCTTGAATGTGGAACCGCGCGTTGATTCTGCCGGAATCTCAACGGCATCCAAGACGGGCTTGCCGTCACGAACGGCGGCGGTGGCGGCAGGGTCATCGGTGAAGACTACGTAACCAACGTCGGGTGCCTTCGTAGTATCCACGGAACAGTTGGTACCCATTGCCTGTGGGGCGGGGGCACTATCCGCACCATAGTAGCTAAACACCACTTCATAGTCTGTGCAGGCCCGCACGAA
This sequence comes from Corynebacterium sp. HMSC064H12, assembly GCF_001809925.1. Taxonomy (NCBI): domain Bacteria; kingdom Bacillati; phylum Actinomycetota; class Actinomycetes; order Mycobacteriales; family Corynebacteriaceae; genus Corynebacterium; species Corynebacterium sp. HMSC064H12. The sequence continues at coordinate 57,203 of NZ_KV799349.1, forward strand.
ACTAGCAATCGGTTCGGGTGCGTGGTCGGCAGGGGTGAGGCCGCCAGCGGTATCCCCACCAGTGGCACCGGTAGCTCCACCGTTGGAAGCGCCGGGATTGGCAGGTGCTTCAGCGGCGGACTGTGCGGGAGCAGCGGACTCGTCTGACTTGTCACTAAAGAGCGCGTCTTTAGCTGCAACGTAGGCAATCGCTAGCACCACGATGCCCGCTATCACTAAGGGGAGGAGTAATAGCTGCTTCTTTACACTGAGACCTTTCGATGCGCCGCTGGTCTGAGCACCTGTCGTGCCCGCGCTGGAGTTTGACCTGGAGGTAGCAGTCGTATTTGCCGGAGATGCTCCAGTTTCTAGTAATGAGCCATGCTTGATGTAATGGCGATAGCCATTTTCCGCAATAGCCAGGTTTTGCTCGATGTGTGATGTGTCTTCTGCCCCATTAAAGCGGTCGGGCGAACCCGGGTATGCAAGTCGAATCATTATTCAGTCCACCACCGTGAATCAATGTCGGAATACAGGGAGCGCATCGCCCCTGCAAGCTCTTCCAAACTATTGCGATTGAGACGGTGCTTGTTTTCTTTCCATCGCTCAAAAAGCTCCGTCGACGACACTGCACGCGAGGCCTCCGTTCGTGCCTCTCGGCCTGCGGTCAGGGCCCACTGGGCAGCAAATTGCACACGTTTCGCAGCTTTTTCTGTGAAACCGCTCCACACTTTATATGTGTTGTAGAGCTGGGCCACGACGGCCCAGCCGCCCTTGTAAGGCAGAACTGTGACGTTGCCCAGGTTGTCAAGTTCAAGGAACTCAAAATGGGATGGATCCTTCTTATCGGCGGTCACGAGGATCCTGCGGTTGGTGACAAACGTGGCACCATCCACCCCACTTGCTTTCGTGGCGGCGGCCTCGAGCACAATCTCGTCGACACCAAGACCTTCTACAACAGCGACGGCGGCAGTGCGCACAATCCCGGAATTACCGGTACGTTCAAGTGCGGCACCGAGATCTGGCCGGTCGGTCAATGCAATTTGGGGTCCTGTCATGCACACGAGACTAGCAACACAATAAAAACCGCGCCTGCCGTTCAGTGCTATGACATAACTCACCCCAGGTGTGGGGTGGTGTGTGAAGTAACGCTGACTCAACCCCGAAACCTCGGTACGTTCTGTGGGTATGAGCTCAACGTTCACGCCAGCAAAGTTTGATGATACTTGGATCTACCGCCTTACAAAGTTCCCATGGCCGGAACCGGCGCCGAGCAAAGATGAGGTGCGCCGCCACTCTTGGGGAATGGTGTACAAGAGCAATAAGGCGTTTGCGACCCCGCTAGGGGTTGAGGCCATCAACGCAAGGGCGGCCAAGTACTACAAAACATCTCTCGAGCAAAACTGGGGGGTCACTGGTGCACAGGAAGCGTATCAGGTTATTGATGCTCTGCTCGAAGGTGGCCAGCACGTGGAAAATGACCTGCTTTTACCGCTCGCATATGCAGTGAAGGACATCTCTGAGAACGAGCTCGAGGCAGAGATGGAGGAGCGAATCGAGTTTCTGAAAGACTTCTTTGTTGTCCAAGGCGTGGATCCGCGTGGTGCAGAACATAAGTTCCGTTACCTTGTACGGATGTTGCGCTCGGAGGGCTTTGCCAAAGCAGCGGCCCCGGCACTGCCCGCCACTACTCGCGCATGGGACATAATCCGTGTTCACAGCGTTGGTGGCGCGGCAACGGAGCTGGGGTGGATCTCTCCAGAAGAGTTCCTTCAGATTTCAGACAAGGCCGTGGCGGCGCTGCAGCGCTACTTCGTGTCGTGGGCTGACGTAGCCGCAAGTTTCTGGTGGGGTCGAATGATCTGGGCGAGTGATGGTGAGCCCGACGTCACCGCTGCGATGAAGGATCAATCGCAACGGCTCACCGAGCTGCTCGCACACAGTGATTCGCCTTGGGTGCGCGTGCCCTTGCACGACATCCAGGCCGAGGAGCCATTCGCATCCCTGGGCGGTTTGCACTAACTAGCTGTCGTCATTGTTCGGCGCGCTGTGGCGGTGGCCGGTTTCATGAGCTCACTAGGGGCGGTCACAAATAACGGATTGAGGCATCTATGGCGCAGGGACGGCGAGTTCAACGACATCTGCAAGGCGAAGTTACCTTCACCAATATGAGGCAAGGTCGGTAACGTTGATGCCGATGAGCGGTGCCTTGGCCGATTCTGAGGAAGATGACGGGCGTTCTCGGCAGCGCTGACGGTATCCTGAGCGTTTGTATCTGGCGACATCAAAAGTACTGCCGATCAGGCCACTGCCGAGGCAGAGGCCGAATCTGATAACTCCGAGGGAGAGAACTAAATGGGGATTCAATTTCGCAAGAAGCAGAACCTGGACAAGGACACGTGGCTGAACTACTCGGGTTCGGGAGTCTCTGGTTCTAAGCGTATCGGCCCAGTGACAATTAACAGCCGTGGCGGTTACACCGTCCGACTGGGCAAGGGCCTAACCTTCCGTGGTCGCTGGAAGAAAAAGTAGCTGTACTTGCTAGATGGAGGAAAGTGGCGAATGTCGCCGCTAGTACCCCATTTTCTGATTCACCCAGGCAAGCATCTCTTCGTGGGTGAGCACGTAGGCAAGGCCGTGCGTCCCATCACCGAGGTCAGTGTCGACCTCCACGTAGGTGATGTCGGCGCCGGCCTTTTGCCACTTCTGCACAAGCTCGCGTGCCGACGTCACGGGTAACACATCATCCAATGCGTTATGGGTAACGAACACGGGCATACTGGGAGTCTTTGTGCCCAGAGCCTGCTCGTCCACGTGGCGTCGAACGACGGGGGAGAGCTCCGGCGAGCGCAGATTTTCCGCTATCCCCAAGTCGTTGGCCGTAAATGCCTTGGTGTCATTGCGAGGCCAACGTTCGACAGTGGCGCCAATGCATTCATCGGCGGTGAGCTTCAGGAAGTCCTGCCCCAGCGGGCTCAGCATGCGCTCGATCGGTTCTTTTGTCTCTGGGTACTCTGCAATCAAGCCGTTCATGAAGTAACCGACGAGCCCCGCCAGCGCCGAGCCGCGAATATGCAGTGCAGTGTCGGTGAGATCGGCCGGAATAGCCCCGGCGTAAACAGCGCGGATGTTCAGCTCCGAGGCGTACGCATCGGCTAGCTCGGCGGCTGCAGCGGTGGCGCCTCCGCCCTGTGAGTAGCCGAACAGCGCAATGGGAGTATCTGCAGGTAGTTGTAAAGTCTCAATAGCCGCTCGCGCCATATCGAGCGTGTTATTCCCGGCAATCTCACGGTTGAGATACGGATGTACCCCAGGCGTGCCGAGCCCCTGGTAATCCACAATGGCAACATTCCATCCCTGTGCCAGCAGCTGAGGTGCCGGAGGCGTCGGAGGCGCTTCGTAACGCAGGGCGACCGAACTGGCACAGTTATCAGCCATGCCGAGAGTTCCAGGTGCAATTACTGCCAGTGGGCGCGGGGATTTCTCTGACCATCGGGCGTAGGGCTGCAAAATCGTGCCGGACACGGCTGTCTGGCGGTGGTCGCGTGCACCTGTGGAGGAAAACACGACCCGCTGTGCGCGTGCGGGCGTATTGACCGGAAATGGCGTCTTCGTAATTACCTGCCCCGGAGGCAATCGCTTCACCGTAGAAGAGTCAGAATCCGAAGAACCGAAGCCAGTCGCTCCTAGACCATCCACCGCCGAGCAACCACCGAGCGTTCCCACGCTAGAGCCCAGAAGAGCAACTCCAAGCACTGTGCTCAGCGCAATTCTGCGCTTACTAGCCCCAAAGAGACAGCGCTGGCGCTGAGGTCGATGGGGCGTGGCATTCATGTGTCTAATTCTAGGCAACGCACTTGTTCGAATCTGGTCTTTACCGGAGCATTGCCTCGGCTTTAACGGGGCAACTGGAAGCGGCCATCGGAGGTTTGCTCCGCAAGTCCGTCGTCAAGCAGGGAAAACAGTGCGCGGGAACGCTGATGTGCATCATCCCAGACCGCATCGAGAGCGGCCTGTTCGACGGGGGAGTCGGCGGCGCGGAGCACGTCGAGAAGCAAGCCCCGGACTTGGCGGTCGGTGCCTTCGAACTTCTGCACACGCCGTTTAGCAGCGGCGATTTCGTGGTCTTCGGGTTCGGGGCGACCGGCGGCGATCCAGGCGCAACTGGTAGCGATGGGGCAGACCTCGCACTCGGGTGTCGTTCGGCAGACGGTAGCGCCGAGTTCCATGAGTGCGACGGAAGTCTCGGCCGCAGTCGTGGGGTCGAGTGGTAGGAACTCTTCGACGAGCGTCATGTCGGCGCGTTTGGCGATGCCGGGTAGGTACGTGCCCTGACGGTGTCGCCGGAGTACGCGGCGCACGTTGATGTCCACCACCGGCGTACGCACGCCAAAGGCAAACGCCGCTACTGCCCGAGCGGTGTAGTCTCCTACCCCCGGAAGGGCTAACAGTGTGTTCACGTCGCTTGGTACTTCGCCGTCGTGCTTTTCGACGATCTTTTCTGCGCATTCACGCAGCCGGAGTGCACGTCGGGGGTAGCCGAGTTTTCCCCACATACGTAGGACTTCATCCTTGGGCGCGACTGCCAAATCGGCTGGGGTGGGCCATTTTTCCAGCCAGGCGCGCCAGGAGGGGATGACGCGGGCGACGGGAGTCTGTTGACTCATCACTTCGCTGACGAGCACAGCCCATGGTGAAGTGCCTTCTTCGCGCCAGGGAAGTGGCCGCATGTTGGTGCGATACCAATCACGTAAGGCGGCATCGACGTGTTCGTCGAAGTCGTCGGATTGGCTAATTGCAGAGGTCAATCTACCTTCTCGCTTTCCCATAAACAGCAGAGTCGTTGCACAATATAGCTATGAGCAATTCTGAGAGGACTCCTGAGAGTGTATGGCAATCGATGGTGCGCGGAAACCTCCGCTTCTGCGAGAGCAAGACTGCGCATCCTCGCCAGGACTTGGTTCGTCGTAAGCAGCTGACGCAGGGGCAGAAGCCGAAGGCCGTTGTGCTGGCTTGCTCGGATTCCCGCGCTCCGGTGGAGATTATTTTCGATCAGGGCTTGGGCGATGTATTCGTGATTCGTACTGCCGGTGAGATCACCGACCTGTCGGTGCTGGCTTCGCTGGAATTCGCAGTTGATGGTCTGGGAGTTCCGCTGGTGATTGTTCTCGGCCACGAGTCCTGCGGCGCTGTGGCTGCGGCGAAGAATGCACTGGACGGTGGCGAACTGCCGGGTGGTTTCCAGCGTGTGCTGATTGAGAAAGTCACCCCGTCGCTGTTGGCGGCTCGCAAAGATGGCGAGACGGAAATCGACGAATTTGAGCGGCGCCACGTGCGCGAGATTGTTAATCACATTATTGATCGCTCGCCAGAGATTTCATCGCGCTTGGTGACCGGCGAGGTGGGCGTTGTCGGTATGCGGTACCGCTTGGAGGACGGACGCGCTGAGACCGTCGTTACCCATGGAGTCAGCGAGAACCCGCTAACCTAAATGTGTGACCAATAAGCTGCCTCCAGAAATCTACCGGCGTCGGCGTATCGCCGCGGCGGTGTTGCTCGTTATCATCCTCGTTCTCCTGGGCTGGGGTATTTCCGCACTGGTAAACCGGGACAGCGAGGATTCTGAACCGGTGAATGTCACCAGGGATGACGGGAAAGAGGTGACCCCTCCGGAACAGCCCAAGGAACCTTACGCGCCTAAGTCTGACAAGGACTCGACGAAGGACAAGTCTGACAAGGATGCCAAGACGGACGCTAAGGAAGGCGAAGATTCCGCGAAGGATGACGCTCAGGCGGCGCTTGCGAACAAAAAGGACTGTAGCCTTGCAGACCTGCAGGTGACAGCCACCTCGGATCAGCCGAACTACGGCGATGAGCAGCCGACTCTGGCAATTACCGTCCACAATCCCACCGGCGGTGAATGCCGCGTGAACCTCGATGAGCAGCAGTTGCGCTTCGAGGTGTACGACCTGGCAACGTACGAGCGCGTCTGGTCGGATGTGGACTGCAATGACTCCGAAGGCCACGGTGAACTGGTATTGGCACCGGGCGAGGAAGTCAACTATGCCGCCACCTGGTCGCGTCTGACCTCGGCGCCGAACAAGTGCTCCGAAGAAGACCGCGTCCCAGCGCCCTCCGGGTCGTACATCTTCTACGGCGTGATTGGTGACAACAACTCTGACGCCTACACGTTCAACATGCGCTAGCGCTTAGTTCCCAACCCAAGCTCAATGGCCTCGGCAACGGTGCCTGCTTCCAGCAGCCGCATCCCCGCCGGGCCTTTTGCGCCTCTGGGCACAATTGCCGTGTCGAAGCCCATTCGATGAGCTTCCTTAAGCCGCCACTCCAAATCGGTCACTCGGCGCACTTCGCCGGCCAACCCCAGTTCGCCGAGTGCAATGGTTTTGTCCTGGAAGGTCCGCTTAGTCATGGATGAGGCCAGTGCCAGCGCGATTGCCAGGTCCGCGGCAGGCTCCGACAGCGTCATACCGCCGACGGTGGACACGTACATCTCCATGCGGGCCAACTGCTTGAAGTTTCCATGTTCAGTCAGCACGGCCGCGACCATCGGCACGCGGCGAGGGTCGAGGCCAGAGACATTGCGTCGCGGGTTGTGCGCCTCGGTATTGATTACCAGGCCCTGCACCTCCGCCAGCAGCGGTCTGCGGCCATCCATGGCCACGGTAATTGCAGTTCCCGAGGTCGGCGTTCGGTGATGCAAAAACAGCCCCGAGGGATCCTCAACTTCCGCAATGCCGCCCGCCGTCTGCTCGAAGCAGCCCACTTCATCGGTGCTTCCGAAACGGTTTTTCAGGCCGCGCAAGAAGCGTAGCCCCGAATGCCTATCACCCTCGAAGTTGAGCACCACATCAACCAGGTGTTCCATTGTGCGCGGGCCGGCCACATTGCCGTCCTTGGTCACGTGTCCTACCAGGAAAATCGCAGTTCCGGTCTCCTTTGCCAGCGCCGCCAGCGCAGAGGTTACGGCGCGAGCCTGGGCAACGCCACCGCGAGCACCTTCGACGTCGGCACGCATCGTCTGCACAGAGTCCACAATGAGCAGACCGGGGGAGAGCTCCAGCGTCAGATCGATGACGTCCTCGATATTCGACACTGCCGACAGGTACAGCGAGTCCGACAGTGCGCCAGTGCGCTCGGCACGCAGCCGCACCTGACCGACCGATTCCTCACCGGTGACGTAAAGCGTCGGCCCCAAATCGCCGTCCGCGCAGCGGTAGGCCACTTCAAGTAGCAGCGTCGACTTACCAACCCCCGGTTCGCCTGCCAAGAGCACCAACGAACCCGGCACAATACCGGAACCGAGCACTCGATCCAGCTCGCCGATGCCCGTGCGCACCGCGTGCGCAGCCTTGGCGGAAATCCCCGTAATCGCGGTCAACTCGGAAGATGAAGTGGGGATTCGATCTGTTGCGGAGGTCTCGGCGAGGAAACGTTCCTCCGCCTCGTCGTCAAGCGCGCGCTGTGCTAAACGCTGGCTCTCAGCCGCGACGGAAGTGGAAGATGCTTTACGACGACCGCCCCGCGTGCCGGGCTCCGTTGCGGCAGCACTCCGGCGACGTTGCTTGGCTGCCCGGGCGGCGATTTTGTCCTCAAGGGTGGAGCCGGACTTCCCGCTGCTGGAGCGGATAGTGACCTTCTCCAGCGTGCCCCACTCTTTGCAGTTGGGACATTGGCCGACCCATTTTGACACCTGCCAACCGCATGCCGAGCATTCGTAGGCTTCGTCTTTGGTCTTGGCCACGGTGCAACCACCTTTGCTTCAAACGAGGGGGCGACAGACCCGACAACGTTTGGTGCGGGATGTGCGGGAAATGTCGCTAAAAAATTGCCCCAGATACGCGAGAACGGGCCAGGGCAGAGTCAATGACATGTGTCAAGGACTGACTGTACCGCCGTGGCCCGTATCAAGCGACCAATCGCCCATGCCCGCTCGATGAGGCGCCTCGCGTTATTTGCGGGACAGGACTGCGCTGTACCAGCGCCTAAAAGTGCGCTGCGCGCGAACAGCGCAGGAACACCACTGTGCTGCGATTACTTGGATTCAATCATGCCGTCAGCACCGCGGTTCGGTGCGCCAGCTTCCAGAATGTCAGCAGAGATGGTGATGTCCAGGTCGTAGGTGTTGGTCTGGCCCTGCGGGTCAGTGAACTCGAAGGTGGCCTCGCGGTTCTGGCCAGCAGCGCTGCTCTTGTCGCCAACCAGGGTGCTCGGGTCCAGCTCATTGGTGTAGTACGCGATGCAGCCGGTGTTGTCCTTGGCGGTCTTAGCCAGCGGATCGATGACGGACTTCGGGCCGGCAACAATCTGGCACTCACGCGGCAGGGAGTCCTCGCCCTTTGCAGCCTTAGCGAAGGAAGGTGTCTCAGCGACCTTCTTCAGCTCAACCTCGCCGATACCTTCAACGGTGACGGACTTCAGCTTGTAGACCGACTCGGTAGCGCGCTGCTGGTTGCTGGCGGAGAACTTCAGACCAGCGGTACCAGCCTCCGGGTCGACCAGGATGTGAGCGTCGCGGATGTTGACGAAGCCAAGAGCCGAGTTGGTGTTCTCAGCACCCTTGCCGGCAGCATCTTCGCCGCCGTTCATCGCACCGTCTACAGCCGGGTGCTGATTTGCGGTCTGCGAAATCTGACCGGCGCCACAAGCAGCAAGTGCAACTGCGGATGCTGCGGAGACGGTGATGAGGGCGCTGCGGCGAAGTACGGACTTGAAGGCCATGACTAGATTTCCTCCAGTAGCTTGAGGATGGGCGATAGGATTTTCAGTATTTAAAGAACACCTTAGTGTCTTCCTAAGATGTTCTCATACTACCCGTAAAATCATGGGGGGACATGATAGGGTGGAAGGCCGTTGGAAAGGGCGTGTGCATTACATGGAATTCAGCATTGGCGATACCGTAGTTTATCCGCACCACGGAGCTGCGAAAATCGAAAACATCATTGAACGAGAGCTTAACGGCGAGACCGTTCAGTACCTCGTACTGCAGATTCTGCAGAGTGATCTGAACATCCAAGTGCCCGCCAAGAATGCCGAGCTGGTCGGCGTCCGCGACGTTGTCGGTGAAGAGGGGCTGCTGAAGGTCTTCTCCGTGCTACGTGAGACCGATGTGGAAGAGGCCGGCAACTGGTCCCGCCGCTACAAGGCCAACCAGGAACGCCTGGGTTCGGGCGATATTAACAAGGTCGCTGAGGTAGTCCGTGACCTGTGGCGCCGCGATCAGGACCGCGGTCTGTCCGCCGGTGAAAAGCGTATGTTGAGCAAGGCTCGCCAGGTTCTCGTCGGTGAGCTCGCGCTTGCCGACGGCGTTGATGAGGCCAAGGTCGAGGAAGTCTTTGCCCGCGTCGATGCCACTATCGAACGTCACCGCACACTGGCACAGGAAGGTGCCGCTGGTGAGAAGAAGGATGAAGCCGACGATAAGCCGGTGGACCTGGACGCAGACGCATAAGTCGACCCCCTTATCGGTTTTCCTCCCAGTAGGGATTTTCTGCACTTTTACGGGTAACGGCTAGCGCACACACATTGCCCGTGTGCGCTAGCCGTTTTCTCTTTTTCACCCGTATCTATTTCCCCGCTATGCTCGGGGCTGTGACTTTTCAAATCTTCGATACCGCAACCCGCCAACTGAAGGATTTTGAGCCTCTCCGCGAGGGGCATGCCTCCATTTACCTGTGCGGTGCGACTCCGCAGGCTCAGCCGCACATTGGCCATGTTCGCTCTGGCGTGGCCTTTGATATCTTGCGCCGTTGGCTGATCGCCAAGGGGTATGACGTCGCGTTTGTGCGTAACGTCACCGATATCGATGACAAGATCTTGAATAAGGCCGCCGAGCACGGCCGCCCTTGGTGGGAGTGGGTCTCCCGCTTTGAGCGCGAATTTACCTGGGCCTACAACCAGCTCGGTGTTCTTCCGCCGAGCGTTGAGCCGCGTGCCACCGGACATGTCACTCAGATGGTGGAGTATATGCAGCGTCTGATGGATAACGGCTTCGCCTACGCTGTCGATGGCAGCGTCTATTTTGACGTGGACGCCTGGTCCAAGGCTGAAGGCAGCGACTACGGTAGCCTGTCCGGCAACCGCGTTGACGAGATGGAGCAGGGCGAGACCAACACTCCGGGCAAGCGCGGTGCGCACGATTTCGCGCTGTGGAAGGCGGCCAAGCCGGGCGAGCCCTCGTGGCCGACGCCGTGGGGCAATGGCCGTCCGGGCTGGCACCTGGAGTGCTCCGCCATGGCCACCTACTACTTGGGCTCGGAGTTCGACATCCACTGTGGCGGTCTCGACCTGCAGTTCCCGCACCATGAAAACGAGATTGCGCAGTCGCACGCAGCCGGCGACGGCTTTGCTCGCTACTGGATGCACAATCACTGGGTCACAATGGCCGGCGAAAAGATGTCGAAGTCGCTCGGCAACGTGTTGTCCGTGCCGCATATCCTGACCATGGTTCGTCCGGTTGAGCTGCGTTACTACCTCGGTAGTGCGCACTACCGCTCCGTGCTGGAGTACTCCGAGGAGGCTCTGCAGGAAGCGGCAGCGGGCTACCGTCGTATCGAGGCGTTTATGCACCGTGCCGTCGATAAGCTCGGCGATATCGAAATCGGTGAGTGGACGCCGGCGTTCGAAGCAGCGCTCGACGACGACCTCGCCGTCCCACGCGCGCTCGCGGAAATCCACAACGCTGTCCGTGGAGGCAATCAGGCGCTTGCCGACGGCGACGAGACCAAGGCCAAGGAGATTGCCGGTGCTGTCCGCGCTATGGCCGCAGTCCTTGGATTCGATCCGCTGAATGAGCAGTGGGCAACCTCCGATTCTGGTTCTGATGCAGCAATGCATGCGCTCGGTGTGCTGGTTGAGCACCAGTTGGAGGAGCGCACCCGGGCTCGTGCAGAGAAGGACTGGGCTACGGCTGATGCTGTACGCGACCGTCTGAAGGAAGCGGGTATCGAGGTAACTGATACCGCGGATGGTCCGGCATGGTCTGTCGCTGACTAAAGCTAAAGAAAACTATTAACAACAGGAAGCAGGTAGCTATGGCAGGCAACGGTCGTCGTGGTGCAGTGCGCAAGGCAAGCAAGAAGAACGTTGGCGGCTCCGGTGGCCAAAAGCGTGGCTTGCGTGGCAAGGGGCCGACCCCGAAAGCAGAGGACCGCGTTTATCACGCAGCTCATAAGCGGGCGAAAGAGAAGCGCCGCCGTGACTCCGGGCGTCATGAGCGCAAGGGGGATGGCACCGAGCTGGTAGTTGGCCGTAACCCGGTCGTGGAGTGCCTGCATGCAAAGGTGCCAGCGGCAGCGCTGATTGTGGCGCTGGGTACCGACAATGACGAGCGCCTGCAGGAGTCAGTGCGTATCGCTAACTCCCGTGGTATCCCGATTCGCGAGGTGCCCCGCCACGAGTTGGACACCATGACCGGCAACACTATGCACCAGGGTATCGGCCTGCAGATTCCGCCGTACAAGTACGCATCTGTCGAAGATCTGATTGATTCGGTGGCCAAGACCGGGGAGCCGGGCCTTATCGTCTGCCTGGATAACATCACCGACCCCCGTAATCTGGGCGCGGTCATTCGCTCGGTGGCGGCCTTTGGCGGTCACGGTGTGGTGATTCCGGAGCGTCGCTCGGCTGCCATTACGGGCGTCGCCTGGCGTACCTCAGCTGGTACTGCTGCGCGTCTGCCAGTTGCGCGTGCGACCAACATGGTGCGCTCGCTCAAGCAGTTCCAGAAGGCTGGCTATCAGGTCGTTGGCTTGGATGCCGGTGGCGACCACACGCTGGACACGTACGACGGCACCACCCCGGTGGTTGTGGTCGTCGGCTCTGAGGGCAAGGGGCTTTCGCGCCTGGTGCGCGATACCTGTGACACCATCATGTCCATTCCGATGACTGGCTGGGTTGAGTCTCTCAATGCTTCCGTTGCTGCCGGTGTGACCCTGAGTGAGTTTGCCCGCCAGCGCCGGGCTAAGAGTAGTCAGTAGCGCATTTGATACCCCCGTAGGCGCCATTATCAATTCGTTATAGTAATGGCGTTTACGTGGGGTATTTTGCGTTCTAAATGGCGTCCGGTACTTATGGCTACCCCCAGTAGCTCAGTGCTTTAAAGATAATTCTATTTCCGGCGTGCGCTGCAGAAATGACGGCGTTATTATCACTTCCAACAGAAAATTATCCGTAGTTTCCTGAAGGGGAGGGCGGGCATATCATGCTCCTAGAAATGGGGGCGTAATTGGCCGTAATTTAGGGATGCTCACGGACCTAGCGGTGGCTTGTACAGCTAGCTTTTGGGTCACTGAGATGTCAGACCACGACATCCTCAGCGTTAGTTTTTCTGTCTGCCGGGTCACCCCATTTCGGCAGCCTCGCAGTCTTAAAAAGAGCTGGGGGTATTGGAGTCTGCTTTTAGAGAATCCAGTAAAAATACGGGCAGCCCCTCGGTGGCGAGAGGGAAGGTGGACGCACCTTCTCCGCAATCGTCACTCGAGGAGCTGCCCGATATTTTTGTTGTTTTAACAGCTACTCCGAAAAGCGTATGTGTCTATTTTCTCCACTTGGCAGCCTGAACGTCGTCACGCGTTGCCTTACGCGACTGCACCGTTCCGATGGCGTAGCAGATGAGGTAGATGACAAACGCGATTGTCGTCACTAGAACGCTGACCGGGATACCCGGTGCGAGCGAGAGAACGATGCCGCCGACAGCCGCGACCTCAGCGAAGATGGTCGAGAGGATGATGGCCTTCACCGGCGAGGCAGTAACGAATGCGGCTGCGGCACCCGGGGTGATAATCAGGGCGATGACGAGCAGAGAGCCGACGATTTGCACGCCCTGGGCGGCCACGAGACCGGTGAGAATCGCGAAGTAGATCGATAGCGCCTTCACATTGACACCACTAGCGGCGGCCATGATGGGGTCGGCGGAGGCGAATAGCAGCGGCCGCCATTTCCAGGCAACGCCGCCGACGACGATGACCGCGACGATGGCCATCGTCCATAGAGAAGTGTCAGTCAGACCAATGATCTGGCCGGTGAGAAGTGAAAACGCGGTACTTGTCCGGCCAGGGTAGAGGTGGATAAACAGCACCGATAAGCCCATGCCGAAGCTCAAAACCACGCCCACAACCGCATCTTGGCGCCCTCGAAGCGACAGTGCTGCCAGGACTATTGCGATGAGCACCGAGCCGATAATGGCGCCGCTGCTGACACTGACACCCAGTAATAGAGCCGCGGATGCGCCCATGAGTGCCAGCTCACTGGTGCCGTGGACAGTGAAGCTCATCTGCCGCATGACGATTAGTGGCGAGATGATGCCGGAAATCAGCCCAAGCAGTGCCGCTGCAATGAGGGCATTGTGGACGAAGCCGACCTGGAGTAGAGCGGCGGTGTCGGAGAAATACTGAGCCAGTAGGGTCATTAGGCGATAACCAACTTTCCCTCGACACGGGCAACCACAATTTTGGTTTGGTAGAGCTCCGAGAGCGTCTCTGAGGTGATGATTTCCTCGACCGATCCGACCGCATGTCCATGCGGCGTCAGGTAGAGCACCCGGTCACAGACGCCCAGGATGGGGTTGATGTCGTGGGTGACAAAGACGACTGCCGTGTCATTTTCCCGGCGATGCCGGTCCAGGCGCTTGACCGTGGTTCGTTGTGCCGCAGGGTCGAGGGAGAGCAGAGGCTCGTCGCAAAGCAAAAAATCCGGTGCCGAAACGAGCGCCTGCGCCTGACGCACAAGCTGTTGCTGACCGCCAGAGAGCGTGCCGACACGACGGTCCGCAATACCCGTTGCGCCGACAAACTCCAGCATCTCGTCGGTGGCGGAGCGGTTCTTGCCAGCTGCCAGCTCGACGAGGTCGCGAACCCGAATGGGCAGCGAGGGCTCGAACATCCGCTGCTGCGGAATGTATCCCAGATTCCCGTCGACTTTTACTGAACCGTGAGTCAGCCGCCGCATGCCAAGGGCGGTGGTCAGCAGCGTGGATTTGCCGACGCCGTTCGGACCCAGGATGGCCAAGAACTCGCCGGGCTCGATATCCAAATTCAGACCGGACCACAGCGGTTCGACGGCTGCGTCAGTAAAAGTCAGTGAGGGCAAAGTTATGCGGACTCCATATCGGAAAGGGTTTGCTTGTAGAGGTCAAAGAACGACTGGCCAGTGCTCGGCGACTCAAAAACATCGACGATTTTAACGCCCTTTGCCTTGGCTGCCTCGACGAGTCGCTGCGAGACCTGGTCGTGGGTCTGTGGCGAGTCGATGAGGTAGTCCAGCTCGCCGGACTCGATCAGCTTGAGCATTTCATTGACATCGCTTGCCGACGGCTCGGACTCATTCAGCGTGGACTGGCGGTAGCCCTTCGGGGTGATGTCCTTAACCTTCGTGTCCTTCAGGATGTCATCGGCCAGCGGGTGAACCTGAGCAACCTTAGCGGCCTTGAGCTTGCTCTTGGCCTCTTCGATGTCCTTGATTTCCTTATCGACAGCCTTGGTGTCGGCCTTGGCGCCCATCTTGGTCAGAGCTTCGGCGAGCTGCTCTGCAGTTTCTTCAACCGCATCGGTGTTGTACCAGACGTGCTCGTTGGCCTCGCCATCGTGGTGGTGGTGCTCGTGGCCGTCGTGGTCGCCATGGTCGTGGTCATGGCCCTCGTGATCGTGGTCGTGATCGTGGCCCTCGTGATCATGGTTATGGCCTTCGTGATCGTGATCGTGGTTGTGGCCCTCTTCCTGCGGCAGCGCAGAGATGATGACCTTATCCTTTGCGTCACGCAGAGAGGAGGTCAGCCATGCGTCGTAATGCCCGCCACCTGCGACGAGAATATCGGCGTCCTCTACCTTTGCCATGTCGGCTGCGGCCGGTTCGTAGGAGTGAGGATCGATGTCGTTGGACGCGATAATCGGGTCGATGGCGACCTTCTCGTCGTCGGTGACTGCGTCGGCGACGTCCGCCCAGACCTTGGTGGAGGTGACCACCTTGATGGTGTCTTCGGACTTGCCCGCGGATGTGGTGCTGTCATCATTGCTGGAGCATGCGCCGAGACCTGCGACGAGGCCGGCGCTGGCGACTAGCGCCGCGATGCGCGTGGAAAAGCGTGCCTTCATTTTTGTATCCAATCCTGTTGCGGGCTGAATTATTCCTTTTATTCAGCTCCTGAGCATTAACCGCTATTGAAAACAGTTGTCTTTTAGTTCAAAGAACATAGTAGGGGCTGCGGAGACCCAGTCACAAGGCGGGCCTCTGCCGGAGTGGCCGAAATGACAGTCGCGCACATTCGTTGGGTAAAGTTGTCCGCGATTAGATGCGTGTGATGCTCGTTGTAGTTCTTTTCCATAAAATCGAGGTTTTCTACCTGAGGTAGCTGGACGAAGATATCTGAGCGGGCAGTCGCTGTTGGTTTTTCAAGAAGGGTCGGTATTCCGTGCAAAGTCGGCGTCGTCGTGGCACCTTGGCTTCCATCGCTGCAGAACTTGGGGTCTCGCGCACGACCGTATCCAATGCCTACAACCGCCCTGACCAGCTCTCGGAGAAGTTGCGGGAGCACATCTTGGAAACTGCGGAGCGGCTTGGCTATCCCGGGCCGGACCCAATGGCTCGCGGTCTGCGCATGCGCCGGGTTGGCGCCATCGGCGTGCTGTTCACCGAGCACCTCCCGTTCGCTTTTGAAGACCCTGCGTCGGTGGATTTTCTCGCCGGCCTCGCAGAGGAGCTCGGCGAAATGGGCGACTCCATGTTGGTCATTCCAGCTTCCTCCGAGGAGGGTGGGGACGTAGATCTCAATCTGATTCGGCAAGCGGTGGTCGACGGTTTCGTGGTCTACTCCGTCGCGGACAACGATCCGTTCCTCGCTGCCGTGCGCGCCCGTGGCTTGCCGACGGTCGTGTGCGACCAGCCTGCAGATGCGGTGGCTCTACCGTTTGTGGGCATCGATGACCGTGAGGCCATCAAGCCCGCGGTGCGACACCTGACTGAACTGGGACATCGCAAGGTGGGAATCTTGTCAGTGCGATTGTCGCGTACCCCGAACTCGGGATATGTCACGGAGAAGCGGCTGGCAGAAGCTCATCACCAGGTGCAGAAGAACCGCGTCGAAGGTGCGCTGGAAGCGCTTGCCGAGGCCGGTATTCAGCAGGCAGATGTGCCTATCATCGAGCGTCACCTCAATGACCGCGAGAATAACCGCGATGCGGCTCGCCAGCTGCTGACCGACAACCCGGATCTCACGGCGGTGGTCTGTACCACGGATACTCAGGCAATTGCGGTCTTGGAATATGCCAAGGAGAACGGAATTCGTGTTCCGGAGGACCTGTCCATCACAGGCTTTGACGGAATCGAGCGCGCCCTCTTCCACAAGCTGACCACTGTAATTCAGCCGAATAGGCAGAAGGGCATTGCCGTCGGCCGCGCGCTGGCCGAGGAACTTGAGGCCGCACGCGAGGACAGCGGTCGCGCTCCTCGCGCCTTGTTGGAGACTGAGTTTGTCGTTGGATCGACAACCGCAGCGCCGTCGGCACCGTCAGCCGGGTAGCGGGCCAACGACGGTAACAACATCGTGGCGCTATCGGGGGCTCTTGGGGTGGTAAACCCTACCTCGTCTTTACTGTGTTCGGATTCAGATTAAGGTCTATTACATGACAGATTCAACAAATTCGAGCACCGACCGATCAGCTGCGGCTCTCAATAGTCCGGAAGCTACCCGCGACGACCATGTCGAACTTGGCGGCCCCGTCGAATTGGATGAAATGTCTATCCGTGGCGCGATGAGTGAGTTCACCACTGGCGTGACCATTATCGCCACCGAGGATGAAGGCGAAGCGTACGGTTTCGCCTGCCAGTCTTTTTCCTCGCTGAGTCTCACTCCACCGATGGTTCTGTTTACTGTCATGAAGACCTCGCGGTCCTGGCCGCATATACGGAACGCTGGACGCTTCTCCGTCAATGTGTTGGCCGAGGATCAGGAGGATATCTCGGCAGCCTTCGGCCGCAGTAATGGCGAAAAGTTCAAGACGGGGAAGTGGACCCGCTCTGAGCTGGGCAACCCTTTATTGCACGGCTGCTCCGTGTGGATTGATTGCACCGTCGTCGATGTTTACGAAGGCGGCGATCACTGGATTGTGACGGCGGATATTGTGGCTATCGGCAAGCGTGAAGAAATCAATCCGCTCATTTACCACCGCGGTTCTTACGCACGGGTTTCTCACCCCGGCACCGATGCGCCTGTCGATCAGAAGTGGCGTCAGCGCCCCTCGGTGTAACCCGAAGTTGTCGCAGTCCAGCCACGGCGATCCTCGCCTGGCTTGGGGTCTTTCATCTCTCGCATGCGCAGACCATTGTTGTCCTGCGTGTAGACGAATTCGCCCGCAACAATCTTGTGGAAGCGCTCCGAATAGGTCTGCGCCTGGTCTGAGCAGTCCAAACTGCGAGTCTGCTCCGGGGCGCCGAATTCGACCGCCTCGCCCTTCCACTGCAGCGAACCAGAGCCGTTGCCACAGGAATCAGCGAAGGCATATGTTGTCTGTCCCAGCGTAATAGTCGGCGCCTGAGTTCCGTCCGGCACACCGTGGGGCAGGTTTGGGTCATCAAAAATTGCGGTTATCTGCCATTGCTTGCCGACGATCTCCGCTGCCGGCTTTGCCTGGCATGCGGTAGCCGTCATGGACACTGCCGCAACGACAGCTACTGCGGCAACCGCCTTTTTCCCGCTAAGACCCATGCTGCGTGACCCCGTTAGTTAGCTGCCTTCTTGGTTGTTTTCTTGGCAGCCTTCTTCGTCGTCTTCTTAGCGGCCTTCTTGGCAGCCTTCTTCGCCGTCTTACGAGTGGTCTTCTTTGCAGCCTTCTTGGTCGACTTCTTCGCAGTCTTCTTAGTGGACTTGCGTGTGCGCTTTGCGGTCTTCGGAGCGTTTTCCTTCTCGTACTCCTCGTGAACCTTCTTGAAGCTCAGGCCTTCCTTCTCCACTCCGAGCATGCACATCAGAGTGACGGCATCGTAGAAGTCCTCGGCGAAGGTAGCAACAATTCGCCGTGCGCCAGCAGCGGTCTTTTCTTCGACCTTGTGAAGAGCCTCGTTCTGAGCAGTGCGAGTGTCTGTGACCTTCGGTGGCACGAATCCTCCTGGCAAGCATGGCCTTAATTGCGCCCCATACACCTACTTCTGCCAGCCATCTCGCCACATGCTCCCGGCACTGAGCTCAACCGAGTTCAGTGAAGAAGGAATGGGATTGTGATGACGCAGTTTCAGCTTTAAGCGCTACTTACAATTCAAAAACCTTATTCTACCACGTTGTTGATAGGTCGCGCGGTGTGGAGAACCTGGTTCCGGAAGCGACCAGTTCACGCAGCGACTAGTCCACGCGCGGGTTCATACCGCCCTTGAAGCGGTAGTTGCGTGGACGGCGAGGCTTGTTCCGCGGATTCACAGGACGGATGCGACGCATACCGGCCCGGATTGGACGGGTCAGGCCACTGTCTTCGCGCAGTGCGCGAGGGCGACGGAGCCTGCGCGCCATCCATTCACCGAGGACAATACCCGCAGCTAGTGCCGTCGCAATGCCTAGCGCTGAGGCTAGCGCCGTAAACCCCTTGGTCGGGTGGTCGTGCAGCAGTGCGTGCATACCGCGGTAGATCGTCATACCCGGAAGCAGCGGGGTTACGCCTGCCACTGCCGTAATCAGCGGCGGGATGGACCAACGTCGTGCCAGCAGGCCACCGATGAGACCAATCAGCGTTGCTGCCGCGCCTGCGCTGGTCACCGGATGAACTCCCAGCGGAGTCAACACGTAGTAGTAGGTCATCGATCCCAGCAGGGCGACTGTTCCGGACACCGACAGCGCGGTGAACCCAGCATTCGAGGCCAACGCAAATGCGATTGAGGCGGTAGTTCCCGCTATCACCCTCACTGTCGCCTGTGCCAGGTTGAGGTCAGAACCCGCGATGACGTCGGGAAGCGGAATGCCCAGCATTCCGGAAAACTCGATGCCCATTGCGATGCCAGCGACGATTCCGCCGGTCAACAACATGGTGTCGAAGAAGCGCGCGGAGCCAGTCACAGGTGCGCCGGTGATGCCGTCTTGCAGTGCTTGCACGAGGGTTAGGCCGGCGAGCATCACGATAATTCCCGAGGCGATCAGCCTGGATGGCTGCATCTCAAAGGGGAGATACGCCTGCGCCGCATTGAGCACAGCAGCGGAGAGCGTGGCAATGAGACCGCCGACTGCATTCTGAAAGAATGTGGGCAACTCGCGGGCAGCGAGTTCACCAATCACGATGACGATGGCCAGTGTGACCGCAGCCGCGATAAGGGCGACCTCGAAACTCGAGCCGAGCAGCACTGTCACAGATGAAGCCAGCAATGCCCAGCCAGTGTAGATGACGCGGAGGCGGTATTTTGCGGGCTCACGCTCGACCTTGTCGATAGCCTCAATAGCCTCCTCCAAGCTCAGGTGGCCCGCGCGAATTCGGCGGATGACACGGTCGGTGTGACGCAAGCGCTCGAAGTCGGGCACTGGTGCGGTGACAACGCGCATCGCGGTAATAGGGGTACGGCGCGCGCCGATGAGGTGGTAGACCGTCACGGAGGTCAACGTGATATCGACTTGGATTTGGGTGAGGCCATAGGCTGAGGTCACGGCCTTAATTTGTAGCTCGGTATCGCGGTTGCCCGAGCCACATGCCAGCAATAGCCCGCCGATGCGAGCAGCGAGATCGAGTACGGCCGTGACCTGACTCGGGTCGGAATAATCGATCGGTGCCAGCGGCAGCGGGGTAGTAGTCGAGTGCACTAGGTCGACAGTTGCCGTTGGGCCGGAAACGAAATCAATCACGCGCTGCTTGAAGGTGGACTGACCTTCGATTGCAGGAAACTGGGTCTGCGGAGTGTCGTCGTAAGAGACAGTGGCTTCAGCGTCGTAGAGATCATTCTTCGCAGCGGAGTTTTCTCCGGCGTTGGAATTGCTGTCACCAGCGAATGACATGTCGACACTTCCTTTCCCCGATACTGCCTGGGGTGCATTGCAGTGATGCTGCAAAGACGCGATGCGGAGACGTTGCAGAAACATAGCCCCAGTGATTTAGCGATAGTCACACTACCCCGTCAGTGACCGAGAATCTTAATTCGTTTTTGAGGCGGTGAATTTGCCTATCTGAGCGGGGCCTTTAGCGTGTGGAAAAGTGTTCAAGAAGTGCGGTTGCAGTTTTCCTGTGGTGTCGTTTTTAACTTCTGCTTGCCAACCTGTACAATCGCCTGTCAGCGGCACAGCTGAGTTCGATTCTCAGGTTGACTCTGATTCTTTCGAGCCAGCGACGGCTAACGCCAAAAGGTCGCTTTAAAGTTGCCGGGATGGCGCAATTGGTAGCGCAACTGATTTGTAATCAGTAGGTTACGGGTTCGAGTCCCGTTTCCGGCTCCAAAACTCCAGGTCAGGAAGTTTTCCGGCCTGGGGTTCTTTGGTTTAAAGGGTGCTCGCGTCCTTTTTGGGTCCTTTTTCGTCGCTCCAATGCAAAAACCCCCGCGCCAAGAGGGGTTAAGTAAAGAAAAGTGTGTCTTTTCCGGG
>NZ_KV799350.1:0-472 GCF_001809925.1 Corynebacterium sp. HMSC064H12
GATTTGATTATTGGCGCAGATGGCACCAGTGCTTTAGCGACGTTGGTGGAACGCCGCAGCAGGTTTGTGCTGCTCGGCAGACTCGGCACTGACCATACTGCCGCCAGTGTCAATGAGGTGATGGTACGGATGATTCGTCGGCTCAAAGAGTCGATGGACACCACGATTTCGACGTTGACCTGGGATCAGGGAGTGGAGTTTGCCAAACACACGGAGTTTTCTGTCGCGGAGAATATCCAGGTGTTTTTCGCCGATCCGCATTCGCCGTGGCAGCGAGGTAGCAATGAGCGGATGAATCGGGATATCCGGTTTTATTTCCCCAAAGGCACCAACTTTACCGATGTCACCGACCAAGAGGTCGCCGAGGCGGAAGCATTGCTGAATAACCGGCCGCGGGTAGTGCTCGACGGGTTAACTCCCCGGGAGGTAATCTCTGGTGTAATCCATGATGCAATGACCGCCTGACCCTACC
>NZ_KV799351.1:0-14059 GCF_001809925.1 Corynebacterium sp. HMSC064H12
TGAAAGTCAGACACACTTTTTGCTACTTAACCCGAAATTGGTTGCCTAACAAAGGTTAAACGAAAACTCCCTCCCGGATACCCGGAAGGGAGTTGGTCTGAGCGGATGACGGGACTCGAACCCGCGACCCTAACCTTGGCAAGGTTATGCGCTACCAGCTGCGCTACATCCGCAAATACGCTCGCCCATAAGGGCTTACGTGGTGCGCGATACTAGGATTGAACTAGTGACCTCTTCCGTGTCAGGGAAGCGCTCTCCCACTGAGCTAATCGCGCTGGGGTAAAAGCTATATAGAAGCTTTCAAGCGCAACCCCCTTCCAGGAGAAGGGGGTTTTGCACTGAGCGGATGACGGGACTCGAACCCGCGACCCTAACCTTGGCAAGGTTATGCGCTACCAGCTGCGCTACATCCGCAAATACGCTCGCCCATAAGGGCTTACGTGGTGCGCGATACTGGGATTGAACCAGTGACCTCTTCCGTGTCAGGGAAGCGCTCTCCCGCTGAGCTAAACGCGCATTACATCGAAACCGGTAAGGAATCTCTGCTGAGGTGGAAACGGGAATCGAACCCGTGTACACGGCTTTGCAGGCCGTTGCCTCGCCACTCGGCCATTCCACCGTGAGGCTGCCGCCTCAGTGGTTGCCTCGAAGTTATACCACAGAGCTTAACTTCTTGAGAAACCAGAGCGGATGACGGGACTCGAACCCGCGACCCTAACCTTGGCAAGGTTATGCGCTACCAGCTGCGCTACATCCGCATCACGTTGCAAGGAGAGCGAAGAAGAATCTCAATTGCTCTCTTGCGGTGCGAAAGATACTTTAGCGTGCTTGTGCGATTGATTACAAATTACCAGGTGAACATCTGTATTGTGCCTGTGGGCGTAGGGCTAAAGACCAACCTTTGATGCCTCTGAATCGCAACGATGTCATTTATTCGCTTTCGTGGGTTGGTTACTGGGGGCTATCGAGTCGCTATCGTCATGGAGTTCCATCGGTGGGGTAATAAATCGTCGAACTGCGCAATCGCAAACGCAATGCAACCCAATTAGGGAAACTTCCAAAACGCGTGCTAACTTATTCCGCAGAGCAGCAAAGGCTTAGTGCTTTTCTGTCCGAGTCCCATAGCTCAGTGGAAGAGCGTTCCGTTCACACCGGAAAGGTCGCTGGTTCGAACCCAGTTGGGACTACCATTTAAAACCCCGGTCGACGCATCGTATAAAAACTGCGCGGCCGGGGTTTTGCTGTGTGACCTGAACTATATTCGTCCCTCTCGGGAACTTTTCTGGACTACCATCCGACAATAGGTATAAGGGCAGCGGTCAGACTACTGCTGTTCTTCTCGAACTGTCCCGCTTAAAGGAGTTGAACTGTTCTAGTGAGTCCCCGGGTCGCTTCAGGCGAAACGTTTCGGTTCTCAAAGTCGGGTTTCCGGCGTGCAGTAGCCGCTGCTGCGGCGCTTGTAGTCTTTGCAGGTGCGTCAGTTATTAATGCTGGCCCCGCGCATGCTCACGATTCCGTGCTGTCGTCTAACCCAGGCGACAAGCAGGTTCTCGATGAATTTCCGCACCACGTTTCTCTCAAGTTCTCCGGCAACCCCAAGAACAATTTCAACACCGTTGCAATTAGTGATGCAGATGCCAAGGAAGTCCTGTACTCCCACGAGCCAGAGGTAGTGGGTAATGAGGTCTCTTTGGATATCCCTGAGGATATTAATCCAGGCCCTGGTAACTACATCATTGGTTTCCAAATCACCTCCTCTGATGGTCACTCCACCCGAGGAAAGACCTCTTTTTCAGTGGCTGATCCGGATGCTGCTGGCGCAGCCGAAGCCGGGGCAGAATCTCGTCAGACCGGTGCGCACGCCGAGGAAACGAAGTCAATACCGCTATGGGCTTATGGCCTCGGTGGTGGACTCATCGTCATCATCGCCGCTGTCGTCATCGTTATTAATCGAAAGGCAAAATAGACACATGAAGCTCAATCGCACTGCAACTACACTGATCGCTGGTTCCGCAGCTCTGACCCTTGCTCTGGCAGGATGCTCGTCCGACGATAACACTGCTGCTGAGGTGACTGAGTCCGCAACCTCCGCTGCGACCGAAGCTACCTCTCAGATGGAGAAGAGTGATGCTGCTGTGCAGCTGGCCGATGCCTACATCAAGGAAAAGCCGGCTGACAAGGGCATGACCGCCATCTTCGGTACGCTGACCAACAACACCGATAAGGACATCAAGGTTTCCTCCTTCAAGCTTGAGGGGCTGAAGGAAGGCACGAAGTTCGAGCAGCACGATACCAAGGACGGCAAGATGTTCGAGGTGCCGGAAGGTTTGACGATTCCTGCTAATGGCGAACTCGTTCTCGAACCGGGTAGCACTCACTTCATGATCATGAACAATGATGAAGCTATGGATGTGGGAGCTGAGTACAAGCTCGTCATTGAGCTTTCCGACGGCTCTAGCATTACCCAGGACGTTGAGGTTCGTGTCCAGCCAGCAGGTGAAGAGGACTACGGTAATGACGGTGACCTGAACAACCCAGAGCACATGGGTGGCGGTGAGATGGATCACTCGGGCCACTAATTTTTGTGACAAGTTGATCAAGCAATCGTTCGTCGTAAAGCGGGCGTGAGCTCAGGTACGTCGAGGAATTGACTAGCTGAATCTAATGGTGGCAGAAGCGCTGGAGTTGGCAGGTTATTGCAGCATATGCAACGAACTCCGGCGCTTTTCTTTTTCCGAAAAAGGTTTTCGATACGGTCGAATTGGATAGGCCAGTGGTTGCGTTGAAGCTATTGAAAAGTTGGCGGATCCCCAGCCATCTCATGTGTTCCAGTTCGAAGTAATCAGAAAGGTAAGAGTGCACAAAATGTCCGAAGGCTTTTCCAGAAGGCGTTTTCTTGGCGGGCTCGGCACCGCCGCAGGAGCCTCAGCGCTCGCCCTGGGGGCGCCGGAAGCCCAGGCGATTGGGTTGGAACGTCCACAGGAAGAGCCGCCGAAACCGCCTTTGCAGACAGCAACCGTACCTTTTGATGGCGCCCACCAGGCGGGGATTGCGACGCCCGCACAGGCGAATCTATGGCTAATTGCCTTCAACGTGAAGAAGGGGGTCGATCGCAATCGCCTCCAAAACCTCATGCGTGCCTGGACGGATGATGCCCGCCGAATGACAGCCGGCAAGGCTACTCGAACGGACTTGGAACCTGAGCTCATGGGGAGTCCGGCCAATCTGACTATCACTGTTGGATATGGGGAGAATTTCTTCACAATCATCGATAGGGAAGACCAGAAGCCTGAGTGGCTGGGAGATCTGCCAAAGTACGTTAACGATGAGCTCCGCCCGGAGTGGAACGGCGGAGACCTGTGCCTGCAGATTTGTGCGGACGACCCAGTAATGGTCTCCCATGCGGCCCGAATGATGATCCGAAATGCAGGTTCTTATTTGGATGTTCACTGGGTGCAAGCTGGTTTCCAGCACGCCAATGGTTCTACGCAGGAAGGCGAGACCCCGCGCAATCTCTTCGGTCAGAAGGACGGTACGGTCAACCCGCGCACTCGTGAAGAATTCGACAAGCAGGTGTGGATTGATAGTGGTCCGGATTGGTTGCGGGGCGGTACAGCGATGGTTGTCCGCCGTATCGAAATGGATATTCCAGGCTGGGATGTGTTGGACCGCGAAAGCCGCACTGTTATTACCGGCCGAGATATCGGCACCGGCGCGCCAATTGGAGGTAAGGACGAGTTTGAGACCGTCGACCTGGCGAAGACTGATGAATATGGTCTGCCTCTGACGGATCCGAACAGCCATGTTGCGCTGTCAATGCCTCCGAAAGAGAAACCTAATCAGCGGATTCTGCGACGGGTCTACAACTATGACCTGCCACCGGAACCGAATGGTCGATTCGAGACCAACACCGGCCTGGTATTCATTTGTTTCCAGAAGGACCCGTTGGAGCAGTTCAATCCGATTCAAGAGCGGCTGTCCAAGAACGACCGTCTCAATCAGTGGATTTTCCACATTGGATCCGCCGTGTTTGTTATGCCACGAGGAACTTCTGAGGAGGAGTACTGGGCCCAGGACCTTTTCGAGGCCTGAGTTTTGACCGTGCGGTAAAGTGTGTGAACGACTGACGAAGGTCACCAGGTATGTGATTTTCGAAGACACTTTGAAAAGGAGTACACGCACGCCGTGTCAGAAGAATTTGCAACCCCAGCACCGTTTTCCGTGCCCGCAGGAGTTTCTGCGGGCGAGGCGATGAGAGACCTGGGTTTCCCGAACAAGGGCGTTGACGCCATCGTTTGTGTCCGCGACCCTGAAGGCAATTTGAAGGATCTGTCCTTTAAGCCAGAAGTGGAAACCGTCTTCGAGCCCGTTCCGGCGAATACTCCGGACGGTCGCGATGTCATCCGCCACTCTGCGACTCACGTGATGGCTCAGGCCGTGCAGTTGGAGTTCCCTGGGACGAAGCTGGGCATTGGCCCTGCCATCGACAATGGTTTCTACTACGACTTCCGTGTCGATGAGCCTTTCTCGCCGGAGGATCTCAAGCGCATCGAAAAGCGTATGAAGAAGATCATCAAGTCTGGTCAGCGATTCGAGCGCTTCGCGTTCGAGTCTGCCGATCAGGCGCAGGAAGCGCTTGCCGACGAGCCGTATAAGCTCGAGCTGATTGTTGAAAAGTCGGCCGGCAAGGTGTCCGAAGATGATGAGGCCAATGTCGACGTCGGTGGTGCAGGTACGACCTTGACCGGCTACCGCAACGTCAATCCGCGTACTGGCGAGACCGAGTGGTTTGATCTTTGCCGCGGCCCGCACGTGCCGACCACTCGTTACATCCCTGCTTTTAAGATCACGCGTTCTTCCGCTGCGTACTGGCGGGGTGACCAATCTCGAGATAACCTGCAGCGTGTTTACGGCACTGCGTGGGAGTCCAAGGAAGCGTTAGACGAGTACCTTGACCGCATGCTCGAGGCTGAGAAGCGCGATCACCGCCGTTTGGGCTCCGAGCTGGATTTGTTCAGCTTCCCGGATGAGATTGGTTCTGGTTTCCCGGTATTCCATGTCAAGGGTGGCATCATCCGCAACGAGATGGAGCAGCACTCCCGTCGCCGTCATATCGAAGCGGGCTATGACTTTGTGAACACGCCGCACGTAACTAAGGGTGACTTGTTCAAGAAGTCTGGTCACCTTGACTTCTACGCGGATGGCATGTTCCCGCCGATGCAGCTCGACGGCGAATATGACGAACACGGCAACTGCACCAAGGCTCCGCAGGACTACTACGTCAAGCCGATGAACTGCCCGATGCACAACCTCATTTTCGCATCGCGTGGTCGCAGCTACCGTGAACTTCCGATTCGTATGTTCGAGTTCGGCACCGTCTACCGCTACGAGAAATCAGGCGTTATCCACGGTCTTACCCGAGCCCGTGGCTTTACGCAGGACGATGCCCACATCTACTGCACCGAGGATCAGCTGGAAGAAGAGCTTACTAATGTCCTCGACTTCATCATTTCGCTTCTGCGTGACTACGGCCTGGATGACTTCTACCTGGAGCTGTCTACGAAGGACGAAAAGAAGTTCGTCGGCTCGGATGAAATTTGGGAGAAGTCCACAGCTATTCTCCAGCGCGTTGCCGATGCTTCTGGCCTCGAGCTCGTTCCTGATCCGGGCGGAGCCGCTTTCTATGGTCCGAAGATTTCCGTCCAAGCCCGCGATGCCATCGGCCGTACTTGGCAGATGTCGACGGTACAGCTCGACTTCAACCTGCCGGAGCGCTTCGAGCTCGAGTACACCGCACCTGACGGAACCAAGAAGCGCCCGATTATGATTCACCGTGCGCTTTTCGGCTCCATCGAACGTTTCTTTGGCGTCCTATTGGAGCACTACGCAGGTGCTTTCCCGGCTTGGCTGGCTCCGGAACAGGTTGTTGGTATTCCGGTTGCGGATGACTGTATCCCACACCTGGAGGACTTTGCTGCACAGCTGAAGTCTCGTGGCATCCGTGTCCACGTGGATACGTCCGATGACCGCATGCAGAAGAAGATTCGCAACCACACCCAGGCCAAGGTTCCGTTCATGATTCTGGCTGGTGCCCGTGACATTGAGGCAGGTGCCGTCAGCTTCCGGTTCCTCGATGGCACCCAGATTAACGGGGTGGCAGTTGAGAAGGCTGTGGACATCATCTGTGATTGGGTTGCTTCGCGGAATAACGAACAGCCGAACAAGGAGAATGTCTCTGCTCTCTAGAGGTCGTTAACGCTCTCTAATTCGACCGCGTTGTTTTAACTGGTGAACCACGCGTGGTAATCCAAAGAAGTTGACCGCGAGGTCGTAAACTACAGCAGAGAAATATATGTGGTCGGGGCTCGAATGGGGACCCGGCCACGCAACGAAGGGGATGGCAGTGAATCAGTCGGGAAGTGAAGAGTTGCCTCCGCAGCAGCAGGGCAATGCCGGCCAGCAGGAATCGTCTGATGGCGTATACGTCGACAGCGGTTACGGCGAACCGGATCGGCTCACGCGCTTATGGGCACCGTACCGGCTGGATTACATCGTCAAGCGTGGTGTGCATAACTCCAAGCCATCCCGTAACCCCTTCGTTGATTTGCCGAAGCAAAGCGATGAGGAAGCACTCATTATCGCTCGCGGCGAGTGGGTGTACGCCGTTCTGAATCTGTTCCCGTACAACCCAGGGCACCTCATGGTGGTTCCATATCGCGAAGTCGCCAACCTTGAGGACTTGACCGACGAAGAAACAGCCGAGATGATGCGATTTGCCAAGCATGCGGTTCGTACCCTCAAATCGGTTTCGCGTCCGCACGCCGTCAATGTAGGTTTCAACTTGGGCAAAGCCTCCGGCGGTTCGGTCGCCGATCACCTGCATATGCACGTCGTACCGCGCTGGTCGGGTGACAGCAATTTTATGACCGTGATCGATGGCACCAAAGTGTTACCGCAGGCTCTTCGTCAGACTCGCGAGTTGCTTGCCGACGGCTGGCGTGCCCTTAATCAAGAGGATGGGGCAGCATGCTGAGTGTCCGTGGCAGGGCTCCAATCCGCCCAGTAGTTGAACCGATTGCCGCTGCACTTTTGCGGGTCGGCATTAGCCCGAACACGGTCACCCTGGTGGGAACGGTAGTTTCCGTTCTGCTTGCGGTAATCCTGATTCCTACCAACCATCTTTTCGCAGCTGCGGTGTCAATCGCTATTTTCACTGCTTTTGACCTGCTCGATGGCACGATGGCCAGACTGCGAGGGCGGGGAACGAAATACGGAGCGACGCTGGATGCTTCCTGTGACCGTATTACGGATGCTGCACTGTTCGGGGCGATAGCGTATTGGGTGGTGTATCGCCATGGCGCGGATTCAGTGCTGCTCATTCTGACACTGATTACCATGGGATCGTCCCAGGTCATTTCCTACGTTAAGGCTCGAGCAGAGGCTAGCGGCCTCAAGGTCAACGGTGGTCTCGTCGAACGTGCGGAGCGCCTGATTATCGGTCTAATTGGCGTCGGGCTCCAGGGGCTTGGCGTGGACTATGCCCTCTACGTCGCGATGTGGCTCCTGGCGATTGGGTCGGTATTCACCGTCGTTCAGCGCTTGTACATGGTGGCTAAGCAGCCAGGAGCGTTGGATCCCATCGCCCCGCCAGAAGGTGCAGCTGATAGTTCATCTATCAACCCTGACTCTGCTACGAAGTCCACGGGTTCGGCTGATTCCAACAACTAAAGGAGGATACGATGACTAGTTTCTTCCTGCCTCGCTCGAAAGATGATTTCGTTGCGCTCGGCTATATGGCCGGGTGGAAGATTTTTGGGCTGCTGCCGGAACGCGTGGCCTACCGCATCGGCAACATAGCCGCCGATCGTGTAGCAGCAAATCCAGCGACTACCCGCCAGCTTCGCAAGAACCTGGCTCGCGTTATGGGCTGTCCGCCTGAGGAAGTGCCGCAAGGTCTTATTCGGGCTTCCATGCGTTCCTATCTACGCTATTGGGTGGAGGCATTCCGGTTGCCCTCCATCGCGTCGCCAGAGTTGGCAGACACGGTCGAATCCACCAGCGATGGGCTCGAACGAGTTGCTGAGGCCCTCGAGGCCGGAGATTCCATCGTCATCCCACTGCCGCATTCTGGTAACTGGGATATGGCAGGTATGTGGCTCGTTTCCCGCCATGGTCGGTTCAGTACCGTGGCGGAACGGCTGAAGCCAGAGGTACTTTACGACGCTTTCGTGGAGTACCGCGAATCCCTCGGATTCCACATTCTCCCGCTTACCGGTGGCAAACCCGCGATGCCGGAACTGCAGAAGCGATTGGAAGAAGGTGGCGTTGTGTGCCTGCTGTCTGATCGTGACTTCGGCGGCCACGGGGTCCCGGTCACTTTTTTCGGCGAGCAGACGACAATGCCGGTCGGTGCAGCAAAGCTGGCACAGGACACGGGCGCTCGGCTTATGCCCGCGGGCCTGTCCTACACGCGCGATGGTTGGCGTTTTGTAGCGCATCCATTCGTGCCGACTGAGGGGCGCGATCTACCTGACATTGTCCAGGACATCGCTACTGTTTTTGAATCTGATATTGCCCAGCATCCAGCGGATTGGCACATGATGCAGCCACTGTGGCCGGCGGATAAGAAGAGGTCAAAGTAGCCGTGCGAATCGGAATGGTGTGCCCGTACTCGTTCGATGTCCCAGGAGGGGTTCAAGCTCACGCGATTGACTTGTGTGAGGAGTTTATCCGTCGCGGCCACGAGGTCAGTCTTATCGGCCCAGCTAGCGCGCAGGCGGACGTGCCGGATTTCGTTGTTCGAGGTGGTGCCGCCATCCCGATTCCGTATAACGGCTCGGTCGCTCGGCTATCTTTTGGTCCCCGCACCAGCCGTCGAGTCCGCACATGGATTGAGGAGGGTAGCTTCGACATTCTTCATATCCATGAGCCGAATTCGCCCAGTTTTTCAATGCTGTCGTTAGTAAACTCGGTCGGGCCGATTGTCGCGACCTATCACTCTGCGGCGACGGACTCCCTAGCATTGAAGTTGGCCACGCCATTTTTGCGGAAGTACCTTGAACGCATTCGGGGAGGCATCGCTGTCTCGGAAGTGGCTCGTCGCTGGCAGGTTGAGCAACTCGGCGGCGACCCGGTTCTCATTCCCAATGGTGTCCGTGTTGGAGATTTTGAGTCCTGCCCGGCCGCCTCATCGTTGCCTGAGATCCCGCCACGGCGTGAGGGGGTCTATCGGCTCGTGTTCCTCGGACGCTTCGACGAATCTCGTAAGGGCTTTGACGTGTTGCTCGACGCGCTGCCGGCAATACGTGCAGAGATTCCACAGCTTGAGGTCTGTGTTGTTGGTGATGGTGATGTCGCGGCAGCTCGTCGTAAAGCGGGCAGAAACGCAGATGTCCTGCATTTCGTCGGCAGACTGTCGGAGGATGCTAAGGCGTCAATACTCGCCGATGCGGATGCGTACATTGCCCCGCAGCGTGGTGGGGAGAGTTTCGGCATCGTGCTGGTAGAGGCGATGGCGGCGGGTGCGCCGGTGATCTCCAGCGACATCGATGCGTTCAAACTCGTGCTTGACGACGGCCATTACGGGCTTCACTTTGAAAACGGTAACTCCGCAGACCTTGCGGATGCAGTCGTACGCCTTTTGACGCAGCCAAAGTTGGGGGAGGAGCTTCGCGCACTCGGGCATAAGCGGGCTTGGGAGTATGACTGGTCGCAGGTCGCCGACGGCGTTCTGCGTGTGTACGATACGGTGCGCATGGATGGCGAAAAGGTCGTCATTGCGCCATAGAGATTTCCGTCGTGTTAGCTGATTAAACGCAGCGGAGTGAAAGTGGGTTTTCGGTGGACGTAACCGTTCCAATCTGGGTCGTTGTCCTAGTCATTGCGCTGATTGTCGTACTCGTTAGCGGTTTGGTGGCTTCATCGACAGCGACGCGTTTGAACCGTATGCACATTCGCACGGACTTGGCGCGTTCTTCACTGGAAGCGGCGTTGGGGCGAAGGGCCGCAGTCGCTCGTGCCGCCTACCCGGAACTCGCCGGGGTAGTGGCGAAGGTGGAAGCCACACCACTTAGAGCCAACAACACTGGGCAGCGTGCAGACGTGGAAAACGAACTGACTAGGAAAATTGTGGCGCTCTATGGGGAACAGCCCGTGGACCGGACGATGGCAATTGAGCTTTCTGACGCCCATACGCGGCTCGAGCTCGCCCGCCGTTTCTACAATGATGCGGTGACGGATACGAAAGCACTGCGAGCCAGGCCGCTAGTGCGCGCGCTGCGGCTGGCGGGCACTGCACCTGAACCGGAATATTTCGATGTTGCAGATGGACTGACAACGGCTTAATTGTGGGAAAACCCGCTGTTGTGCTGGAAGTTCGCGGTGTTTTCTGACTCAATGAACAGCACTGTCTAGTTCAGGCGTTATAGTGTTAAACGACTACAAACAGTCACATTCACCAGTTTTATTAGGGAAGTAGGGTTCGTTGAGCACGGTTGAGAACAACTCCGGGCAGGGCACCGCACGCGTCAAGCGCGGTTTCGCTGAGATGATGAAGGGCGGCGTCATTATGGACGTCGTTACTCCGGAGCAGGCCAAGATCGCTGAGGATGCCGGCGCAACTGCCGTGATGGCGCTGGAGCGCGTCCCCGCCGATATTCGCGCAGAGGGTGGCGTGTCACGTATGTCTGACCCGGACATGATTGAGGGCATTATCAATGCCGTCTCCATTCCGGTTATGGCCAAGGCCCGTATCGGCCACTTTGTTGAGGCACAGGTTCTGCAGTCCCTCGGTGTTGACTTCATTGACGAGTCCGAGGTTCTGACCCCGGCCGACTACTCGAACCACATCGACAAGTTTGACTTCACCGTGCCGTTCGTCTGTGGTGCGACCAACCTGGGTGAGGCTCTGCGCCGCATCAACGAGGGCGCTGCCATGATTCGCTCCAAGGGCGAGGCCGGTACCGGTGATGTCTCCAACGCTGTGACTCACATGCGCACCATCCGCGCTGAGATTAACCGTCTGCGTTCTATGGCTCCGGACGAGCTCTACGTTGCCGCCAAGGAGCTGCAGGCACCGTACGAGCTGGTACGCGAGGTCGCTGAGACCGGTAAGTTGCCAGTCGTGCTGTTCACCGCAGGTGGCATTGCAACTCCGGCTGACGCTGCAATGATGATGCAGCTCGGTGCTGAGGGTGTCTTTGTTGGTTCCGGTATCTTCAAGTCCGGTGATCCGGAGAAGCGCGCCAAGGCTATCGTCCAGGCAACCCAGCACTACGATGATCCGAAGGTCATCGCTGATGTCTCCCGCGGTCTCGGCGAGGCAATGGTCGGCATCAACGTCGACGAGATTCCGCAGCCGCACCGACTCGCTGAGCGTGGCTGGTAAAAATGGCTAACATCCGCGAGGTATTAGATCTGGAGCAGATTGACCGGGACATTTTCCGTGGCCCAGTCATTAAGTCAATCCTGCAGCGCACTTTCGGTGGCCAAGTTGCCGGCCAGTCCCTCGTCGCGGCGACGCGCACGGTGGGTAATACCTTCGCGGTGAACTCCCTCCACGCCTACTTTGTAGGCCCGGGCCGCCCCCATATCCCGACGGTGTACATGGTCAAGCGTATTCGCGATGGACGGTCTTTCTGCCACCGCTCCGTCGAAGCTGTGCAAGATGGCCGTACGATTTTCGTCATGCAGGTCAGCTTCCACCGTAAGGGGGATGAGGGACTCGAGCACTCTGACGTGATGCGCAAGGTGCCAGATCCTGAAGATGTGGTCACCGACACCTCTGAGATGACGAACACACGTCGTCTACTAATGCGCGAGTGGGCGGACTGGGATATCCGGGTAGTGCCGGATGATCAGTTCGAACACAACAAGTACACCCCGTCCCAGCAGCTGGTATGGTTCCGGTGCAAGGATCGCCTGCCGGATAACGAGACCTTCCACGTCTGCACGCTGGCGTACATGTCGGATATGACTTTGCTGTCATCGGCACTCGTTCCGCATCCAGGCGTTGAGGTCCAGGAAGCCAGCCTCGACCACGCGATGTGGTTTATGCGTCCGTTCCGTGCGGATGAATGGCTGCTCTACGACCAGATTTCGCCATCGGCGCACGCGGGTCGCGCATTGACTCACGGTCGCATCTTTAACCAAAAGGGCGAGCTCGTGGCCGTCGTCACGCAGGAAGGGCTGACCCGAAGCCTGGCCCCGGGTGTCGAGCCCGTGCCAGTGGCGACGAACTTCGATGCTCGCAGTGAGAACCTAGATTAATGACACAGGAAACAATCGGTATCCTCGCTCTTCAGGGCAACGTTGCCGAACACGGATATGTGCTTGACCAGCTCGGCGTCCCGCACCGAAAGGTGCGCTTGCCCCGTGATCTGGAAGGGCTTAGCGGCCTAATTTTGCCCGGCGGCGAGTCCACAACCATGAGCAAGCTGATGGTCTTCAATGAGCTTGAAGACCCGCTGCGGGAAGCCCTCCGCGATGGCCTTCCGGCATATGGCACCTGCGCCGGCATGATTTTGCTTGCCGACGAAGTGCTCGATACCCGTCCGGATGCCGTTAGCCTGGGGGCGATTGACATCACCGTCCGTCGTAACGCATTTGGCCGGCAAGTGGATTCCTTCGAAACTGACTTGGATATTCCGCAGCTGGCGATCAGTGGTGACCAGCCGCCTGTACACGCCGCCTTTATTCGCGCACCGTGGGTCGAGCGTGTCGGTGATGATGTTGAGGTGCTAGCGCGGGTGCCAGAATCGGCTGGAGAGACCGCAGGTACAGTGGTCGGAGTACGGCAGGGGGCTGCGATGGCCACCAGCTTTCACCCGGAGTCGACGGGGGAGACGCGGCTCCACGAGTTCTTTTTGCGAGAGCTTGTCGGCATTTAAATCCCCGGTTTGTATAATGAACACCTGACGAATTCCCATCTACATGGGTATTGACGAGAGGAATGGTAGGAACTAGCACATGGCGGGTCATTCAAAATGGGCAACCACAAAGCACAAGAAGGCTGCTAATGACGCCAAGCGCGCCAAAGAGTGGGCAAAGATGATCAAGAACATCGAGGTCGCGGCTCGTACCGGCGGCGGTGATCCTGCTGGTAACCCCACCCTCGATGACATGATTAAGAAGGCCAAGAAGGCCTCGGTTCCCAACGACAACATTGAGCGTGCCCGCAAGCGTGGTTCCGGCGAGGAGTCCGGCGGTGCTGACTGGGAGACCATTGTCTACGAAGGTTACGCACCTGGCAGTGTCGCTTTGATTGTGGAGTGCCTGACCGATAACCGTAACCGTGCTGCTTCCGATGTGCGCTCGGCGTTCAACAAGAACAACGGCAACATGGCAGACAACGGCGCCGTGGCGTACCTCTTCGAAAAGAAGGGTGTCGTCGAGCTGCCGAAGGGCGAGCTGACCGAGGATGACCTGCTTATGGCGGTTCTCGATGCTGGTGCAGAGGAGGTCAACGACCTGGGCGAAAAGTTCGAGGTTGTCTCCGCCTTTACCGATCTGATGAATGTCCGCACCGCTCTTGTCGATGCCGAAATGGAGTACGACTCCGCAGATCAGGACTACCGCGCTTCTACCACGGTGGCTCTCGATGCTGACGGTGCACGCAAGCTCTTCCGTCTGATTGACGCTCTCGAAGAGTCCGACGACGTGCAGAACGTCTACTCGAACGCCGACATCAGCGACGAGGTTATCGCCGAACTCGAAGACTAGGCGTTTGCTTGGCGACGGTTCCGCTGACCGGCTTCCCGGCGTTAAAGGATGCTCGTGCAGGGTAGTCTGCAGCGCTGAATTGCGCGGCGAGCTGGTGTGAATGGAAGATCCCCATCGGAGAGTCGTCCGATGGGGATTTTTTTTGGGGGGGGGAGACAGACAGAGTCAAAGAGTGTGTCTGATCCTCAGGATAGCGACTGGTCAGAGCCCGCCTGCGGGTAGCTCCACACCCTGGGGTTAAGGAGAAAAACTGACAACCCGACACACTGGCAACCTCAAAAAATTACGGGCTGCGCGTGTGAATACGGCTGCAAATGTGAAACTGTATGAGTTTATGACA
>NZ_KV799352.1:0-80455 GCF_001809925.1 Corynebacterium sp. HMSC064H12
TACGGCGCCCACCGAGATCTTCAAGCAGCCAGAGCAGCCCCGCGCATTCGCCGTGGATCAGCGCACCATCGTCGGCAGCCTGACGTAGATCGCGGCGAATGTCATCACGAATAGATAGCGCGTCGGCATGCTCTTCTGGGAATCCACCGGGCACGATGTAGCCTTCGGCTTCCGGCAGTTCGTCAACCAATGGGTCAAAATCCACGACCTCGGCTCCAGCGGCCTGCAATAGCTCACGGTGCTCTGCATAGGTAAACGAGAACGCAGGACCCGCCGCGACCGCCACGCGCACGCGGCGATTAAGAGCCAGCGGTGCAACGAACTGTGCAGGGTCCCATGGTTCGGCTGGATAGGGCTGCCGGGCAAGCTGGATAATCCGGTCGATGTCGATGTAGGTCTCCACCAAGTTGGCCATCGATTCAATGACCGCTTCTAGCTGCTCACCCTGCTCGACCGCAGTGACCAGCCCCAAATGCCTGCTGGGCACCTCAATATCAGTCACTCGCGGAATAGCGCCGAGCACCTCGACCCCCATGGCCTCCACAGAACGGGTAATGATGTCCGCATGCCGCGGGCTGCCCACCTGATTAATAATCACGCCACTGACACGGACGTCAGTGCGAAGCGTGGAGAAACCGTGGACAACAGCCGCAGCCGACTGCGACATATGCCGGGCATCAATCACCAACACCACCGGAAGTCCCAACAGCGAGGCAATCTCAGCCGTCGACCCCTCCACCGATAGCGGGTCGTTACCAATGCGGCCGTCGAAAAGTCCCATAACACCTTCGACCACCGCAATATCGCTGTCGGCAGCTCCATGTGCGTAGAGCGGCCCAATCATCTCAGGCGCGCACATAAAGGAATCCAGATTGCGCCCGGGACGACCAGCGGCTACCCCGTGATAGCCAGGATCAATATAGTCGGGTCCGACTTTGAAAGGTGCCACCGCGTGACGGCGCGACAGTGCACGCATCAGCCCCGTGGAGATTGTCGTCTTTCCCGTGCCTGAAGCTGTCGCCGCGATGACAATTCCAGGCGCTACCACTCGATGCCCTTTTGTCCCTTACGTCCGACATCCATCGGGTGCTTAATCTTGGTCATCTCCGTCACCAGATCCGCGACCTCCACGAGCTTCGGATCCGCATCGCGGCCAGTCATCACCACATGCTGGCGGCCGGGACGGTTCCTCAATGTCTCCACCACATCGTCGACATCAATCCAACCCCACTTGATTGGGTAGGTGAACTCGTCGAGGACGTAGAAGTCGTGCACCTCATTTTCCAGGCGCCGTTTAATCTCCTGCCATCCCTCGGCAGCAGCTGCCGCATGGTCCTCCTCAGTGCCCTGCTTACGCGACCAAGACCAACCTTCGCCCATCTTGTGCCATTCGACCGGGCCGCCTTCCCCCGTGTCGTCGTGAAGCTCGCCCAACCGGCGCATGACAGCTTCCTCGCCAACCTTCCACTTTGCCGACTTTACAAACTGGAAGACACCGATATTCATCCCCTGATTCCACGCGCGCATCGCCATACCGAATGCCGCGGTGGACTTGCCCTTACCTGGGCCCGTATGCACCGCAGTAATCGGAATCATGCGACGCTGCCTGGTGGTCAGTCCATCGTTGGGAATTGATTTGGGGTCAAGCTTTCCTTGTGCCATGGTCTCGATGATAGGCATGGACCACGCCCGCCACGGCTTCGGCATTGAGTTCGGAGAGATTTATGCAGGTCGCACCCAATTCCACGCTGAGTTCCTGTGCCAGCCCCAGCCGCACGCGAGAGCGCTCACAGTCGATAACCACCGTCGCCGCCAACGCTTGACGACGGATCTTTGCGGCCACAGCCCTCGCCTGCTGCAGGCCATTTTTACCCGTTGCTCGGCCGTCGGAGAGCAAGACCATGATTGCGCGCCGTGTGGGCTCCCTATGGGCTTCCCGAACTACCACTTCGTGTGCCTTCAGCAATCCTTCGGCCAATGGAGTTCGGCCACCAGTGCGGACATCTGCGAGGCGACGTACTGCGGTGTCGATAGACTTCGTCGGCGGTAAAACTAATTCGGCGTTATTTCCGCGGAAAGTAACGACAGCGACTTTATCGCGGCTTTGGTAGGCATCACGCAGCAGCGATGTGACCGCGCCGGTGACGGCTGCCAGACGGTCGCGTGCTGCCATGGAACCCGAGGTGTCCACGACAAAGACGACCAGATTGGACTCAGTTCCCTGTCGAATAGCGCCGTGAACGTCCTCCGGTTCCAGGGGAATCATGGAGTCGCCCATGCGGGCGCCACGATTGGCCGCCGCCAGCACTGTCGCCGGCACGTGGAGACCATGGCCTCCCCGCTCGGCACCAATGGTGCTGCCCCGCGGGCCAATGGCCTTGGAACGCCGACCGGAATCCCCTTGGCCGACACCGTCAACGCTGATTTTACGAACGGCGAAAGGGGGCGCCTTCAGCGGCGCGACCTCCCTTCGATCCCGAGGAATTCGACTGTTGTGGCTCCTGAGGTTCGGAGTTGGAGTCGAACTGGGAGACCTGCTCAGCATCGGGCTCTGGATCCGACTCCGGACTCGACTCTGGCTGATTCTGGTCATCTCGGAACTGCTCCTCTGCATCCTGCAGAGCATCGTCGAGCTGTTCCTGGTCCAGTCCTGGTTCATCAAAGGGGTCACGGCGACGACGGTGCGGCAGTGCCATTTCCGCAGCTACCTTAATGTCTTCCGCAGTGATCTCAATTGGATTGCCGGGTGCCGGCTGCGCCGACTCGTCCCCGGCTACTCGCCAGGCAGCGTGAGCGCGGGCGGTACGTGCAATGACGATGTCGGCACGCATCCCGTCCACATCAAAAGCAGCGCACACAGTGGCAATTTGACCAAGAATGTTGGGGGTCAATTCGACGTCGTCAAGCAGTGCGCGCGCGCGATCGATGCGAGCGTGTAGCGCATCGTCGTCGGCGGCGAACCGCGTGACAAAGCTCTCCGGGTCGGCGTCAAAGTCGAGGCGGCGGGCGACGATTTCCGCGCGGACAGCCGGATCCTTGGATGCGGTGACGTCGATGGCGAGCCCAAAGCGGTCGAGAAGCTGGGGACGCAATTCGCCCTCTTCCGGGTTCATAGTGCCGACCAACACGAACCTGGAGGTTGCGGAGTGCGAGATACCATCGCGTTCAACAACCACGCGACCGGTGGCTGCGGCATCGAGCACGGAGTCAACGAGATGATCCGGCAGCAGGTTAATCTCGTCGACATAGAGAATGCCACCGTCAGCCGCGCTGAGTAGTCCCGGATTGAACTGTGCGTGTCCGGTAGTCAGGACGGTCT
The DNA here is from genome assembly GCF_001809925.1 of Corynebacterium sp. HMSC064H12. Taxonomy (NCBI): domain Bacteria; kingdom Bacillati; phylum Actinomycetota; class Actinomycetes; order Mycobacteriales; family Corynebacteriaceae; genus Corynebacterium; species Corynebacterium sp. HMSC064H12. The sequence goes on from NZ_KV799352.1 coordinate 3,320, forward strand.
CCACATCGATGGAGCCTACGACTCGATCTTCCGTAGCGCCGAGTGGCAGGTTTACCAACGATCCGCTGAGAAATGGCGCCAACGCGCGGACCGTAGTGGTCTTGGCTGTGCCCTTCTCACCGCGGATGACGACACCACCAATCTCCGGGGATAGCGCGGTCAGAATCAACGCAAGCTGTAGTCGCTGCTGCCCGACGATCGCAGTAAAAGGAAAAGTGGGCTCTGTTTGTGCAGTGGTCGCTGACGTGATTTTTTCCATAAGCACAGTTCTACCCCACTGCGAACGGATGGCTCACAGCGGGGTAGAACAATGTTGGCTTAATTGAACTCTTTGAAGCTCTTCAGCGAGTTACTAGCGCTCCAGCTTCAGGGTCTTCTGGGAAGCCTCCCAGACCTCCTTGAACAGAGCCGGGTCATCAGCCAGGTGCGTACCGTAGGACGGGACGAGCTCCTTCAGCTTCGGAGCCCACTTGCCCATGTGACGGCCGAAGCAGCGCTCAATCAGGCTAATCATCACAGCCGGAGCGATGGAAGCGCCCGGGGATGCACCCATCAGGCCGGCAATGGTGCCGTCCCACGAGTTGATGACCGCGGTACCGAACTCGAGGGTACCGAAGACCGGAGCCTTCATCGGCTTAATGACCTGGACGCGCTGACCAGCGACGATCAGCTCCCAGTCCTCTGGGCGAGCGTTCGGGACGTACTCACGCAGGGACTCAATACGTGCGTCGAAGTCCTTCAGAACCTCAGTAATCAGGTACTTGGTCAGCCCCATCTCCTGGACACCAACACCCATCATGGACGGCAGGTTGGCCGGACGCAGAGACTTAATCAGGTCCAGGTTGTTACCGTTCTTGAGGAACTTCATGTTCCAACCGGCGTACGGGCCAAAGAGCAGGCCGCGCTTGCCGTCGATAACACGGGTGTCCAGGTGCGGAACGGACATCGGCGGCGTGCCGACGGAAGCCTTACCGTAGACCTTGGCGTCATGCTTAGCAATGACTTCCTCGTTGGTGCAGCGCAGCCACTGGCCGGAGACCGGGAAGCCACCGAAACCACGAATCTCGTTAATACGAGCCTTCTGCAGCAGCGGCAGTGCGTCACCGCCGGCACCGACGAATACGAAGTTGGCAACCAGGGTGCGAACGTCCTTGGTGTGCAGGTTCTTCACGGTGACGATCCACTTGGAACCGTCGCGCTTCAGACCGGTGACCTCGTGTCCGTAGCGAATCTCAGTACCCATATCGGACAGTGCGGCCAGGTACTGCTTGGTCAGTGCACCGAAGTTAACGTCCGTACCATTCGGGTTACGAATAGCGGAGACCGGCTTGGAGAAGTCACGGCCCTCGGACATCAGCGGAAGGTACTCAGCGAAACGGTCCGGATCTTCAATGAGCTCCTGACCGTGGAACAGCGGCTCCTTCTCAAGTGCCTCGTAGCGACGACGCATGAACGCCATCTGCTCCGGCCCCTGAGCGAAGGTGGTGTGATCAACTGGGTTGATGAATTCCTTCGGGTCAGTCAGGGTGCCGTTTTCAATCAGCGAGGTCCACAGCTGGCGGGAAACCTGGAACTGCTCATTAATGAGCTTAGCCTTGGTGACATCGACCTTGCCGTTCTTCTCCGGCGTGTAGTTCAGCTCGCACAGAGCAGAGTGGCCGGTACCAGCGTTGTTCCACGGGGAGGAAGACTCCTTGGCGGGCTGATCGAGACGCTCGAACAGAACCTGTGACCAGGATGGCTCGAGCTCCTTGAGCAGCACACCCAGCGTCGCACTCATTACACCTGCACCGATGAGGACGACGTCTACCTCGTCGCCACTGGAAGCAGGAAGCTTGTTATCAGCCATTTTGCTGTCAACATCCTTACTAACTTGATTAGTGATTCAAACTAGCGCTCGCTCACATGCGCGCACACAACTAAAGACGCAAAAGAGAGCTACCGTCTCAGTCCATAATCTATTGTGGCACACATTCCCACTACCCCCGGTAATCGGCGCTAGGCTTGACCCTGTGACTACCGATATTCCCGATTTCGTTACCCCCACCTTTAACCCCGATAACCTAGGCGAAGACTACAGCCAACATGTCATCGAACTCGGCCAGGATCCCGACGGTGAGGGATCCGTACACGCGGTATTGGTCCGCTACTGCCCCGACTCGTCGGCAAGCGACTTCCAAAAACGTCCGGCGGTTCTATGGATTCACGGGATGTCGGACTATTTCTTCCAGAAGCACGTGGCGGAGCGGTACCACGCCGAAGGCTACGCCTTTTACGCTATTGACCTGCGTAAGTGCGGGCGCGCACACCAACCGGGGCAGACTTGGCATGGCTGCAGCGATCTAACGAATTACTTCGAGGATCTCAACAGGGCACTCGCAGTGTTAGACCACGCCGGTCATACAACTGTCACTGTTAATGCGCACTCCACTGGTGGTCTCATTGCCGTGCTCTGGCTCGATTGGTTACGAAGCACAGGCGGCCATTGCCCGCAAGCACCCAATATTTCCGTCACAGCTGCCGTCTTGAACTCACCGTGGCTGACTCTGCACGTTTCCCGGGCAAAGGCTCCCGTGTACTCGCTGGTGACTCGCGTTATGTCGCGGATTCGCCCTAACAGTCTCATTCCGGTGCAGTCTGCGGGCGGCTATGGCAAATCCATTAGCGCCGACCACCAGGGACGCTGGGAGTACAACCGCACTTTCAAGCCGCTGGCTGGCCATGACAAGAACTGGCGTTGGCTCAATGCCATCATCGTCGGCCAGCAACGTGTCAGCCGCGGTATCGATACCGGCGTGCCGACGCTCGTTCTCCACTCGGACAACTACCTTCTCGGTTCCGACTACACACCGGAACTCAGCCGCGTTGACTCTGTCCTCAACACTGAGCAAATTGCCGATGCCACTGCCCACTTGGGACCGCAGGCTCGCAACGTCGCGATTCCGGGTGCTCTCCACGACGTGTATCTCTCCGCACCCGAAGCACTAGACCGCGCTTTTAATGAGACATTCCAGTTCCTTGCCACAGTCAATCCAGGAGACAGCTCAAAATAGGAGCACAGAATAGGAACTCGGAATAAATCAGCATTCAGTACGGTTGAACCAAACTAGTTTGACCAGAATGCTAGGAGTGCTTGTGACCACTGAGAATTCGCCTGAGACTACCCCACGCCACTACGACGTCATCATTATCGGAACCGGGTCCGGCAATTCCATTCCAGCCCCGGCCTACGACAATGTCCGTATCGCTCTGGTGGAGGAAGGACGTTTCGGCGGTACTTGCCTCAACGTTGGGTGTATTCCCACCAAGATGTTCGTTCTGGCCGCTGATGCCGCCCGCAACATCCGCGAGGCCAGCCGCCTGGGCGTGCACGGCACCTTCGGCTCCGTTGATCTCAAGCAAATCCAGGATCGCGTTTTTGCCCAGCGCGTCGACCAGATTGCCGACGGCGGCGAGGCATACCGCCGCGGGGACGAGACTCCCAATATCGATGTCTACGACCGCCACGCAACGTTCGTCGGCCCTCGCACTATTCGCACCGGCATCGGCGAGGAAACCGTCGACATCACAGCCGACAACATCATCATCGCTGCAGGCTCCCGCCCTCACGTTCCGGGCCTCATCGCAGACTCCGGGGTCGATTACTACACCAACGAGAACATCATGCGCGTCGACAAGCTTCCGCGCGAAATGATCGTCGTCGGCGGCGGCTACATCGCTAGCGAGTTCGCGCATGTCTTCGCATCCTTCGGCACGAAGGTGCACATGCTGGTGCGCTCCGATGTCATGCTGCGTGGCTCAGACGCCGCTATCTCCGAGCGCTTCCACGAGGTTGCCTCCCGCGACATTGACATCCGTATGAACACCTCCATCACTGAGCTCTCCCAGGAGGGCGAGATCGTCACGGTCACGCTTGACGACGGCACGGAGCTCGCAGCCGATGCCCTGCTCGTGGCAACCGGACGCATCCCCAACGGTGACCGTATGGACCTTGCAGCCGGTGGTGTGGCGATGCACGACGATGGTCGCATCAAGGTTGACCAGTACGGCCGCACCTCTGCCGAAGGTGTGTGGGCGCTGGGCGATGTCTCTAGCCCGTACCAGCTGAAGCATATTGCCAACCATGAGGCCAAGGTTGTCTTCCACAACGTGCTGAATCCGTCGGACCTGCGCGAATTTGACCACCGCTACATTCCGTCGGCAGTCTTCTCACATCCGCAGATTGGTCAGGTCGGTATGACCGAGGATGAAGCTCGCGCCTGGGCTGCGGAAAATGGCACGGAGATTACCGTGAAGGTACAGAACTACGGCGATGTCGCCTACGGCTGGGCGCTGGAGGATCGCGACGGCTTCGCTAAACTGATTGCGGACCGCTCCACCGGCCGCCTGCTGGGTGCGCATTTCATCGGCGAGCAGGCTGCCACCCTAGTGCAGCAGTGCATCCAGATGATGAGCTTCGAAATGGATGTGCGCGAAGTTGTCAAGGGCCAGCACTGGATCCACCCAGCACTGCCAGAGCTGATTGAAAACGCAATCCTGGGCCTGGAGTTCGATAACTAGCCCAGCTGTTCAATACCTGTGGCCTGGGCCAATGCGGGCCCAGCCAGGTACTTCTCGACTGCATTGGCCAACAGGTCGACCTGCAGCAGCCGTTCTCCGGCAAACGAAGTATTAGGACTGACCTCAAAGCCGTCCCGACCGACGGCAACTGCAACTTCCATCAGCAACTCACGGCGCGCCTGATCATTTTCCAGGTAGCCGTGGCGGTGCGTGCCCATCACCATGCCACGCCGCGCCCCTTCTTCAGGCTCAGTGATAAAAGGCGCCTCGCTGCTTCGCACAACCTGTCCATTGTGGACTTCGTAAGAGCCATCCGGGTGGCTCACCAGCGTCTTCGTCCCCGCGAATTCAATGTCGGTATCGAACACGCCAAGCCCGTTCACTGTCCCGGCTACCGACTCCACCGAGTCAGTGATGGTGGTGCAGAGCATTTGGAACCCACCGCAGATGCCAATCAGCGGCAGCCCTCGGGCGGCTCGGTTCTCCAGTACGTCGTCAAGCCCACGCTCGCGCAACCACTTGAGATCGGCGACCGTCGACTTCGTCCCGGGCAACACGACCAGGTCGGCGCGAGCAACGACCGACGGATCGACCGTCCACTGCACGTGTACCCCTGGTTCACAGGCAAGCGCTTCGATATCGGTGGCGTTGGACACGCGCGGCAAGCGAATGGCGGCCACGGACAACGTTTCCGTACCCAGCGGTGCGTTCGCCGGCCCTACCGACGCACCAGCGACTGTGCCGAGCGAATCCTCCGCATCGATCCACAGCCCCGGAATAAAAGACACTACGCCGAGTACGGGCACGCCGGTGTGCTCGCGCACCACGTCCAATCCCGGTGTCAACAGCGAAACATCGCCCCGGAACTTGTTGACGATAAAACCGGTAATCCGCGCGCGGTCTTCGGGGCTCAAAATTGCATGCGTGCCGACGAAATGTGCAAGCACCCCACCGCGGTCGATGTCGCCGGCGACCACAACCGGCAAATCAGCGAGCTCTGCCAAGCCCATGTTGGCGATGTCTGACTCTCGCAGATTGACCTCGGCAGGACTACCAGCGCCTTCGCACAAGACGACATCGAACTGCCCCCGCAGCTCTTCCAATGTCTCCGCGACTACCCCGCGCAACGCTTTTCGACGCGACCGGTACGTCAGAGCGCTCACATGCCCATCGGCTTTGCCCTTCACCACCACCTGACTAGTGTGGTCCGAGCCCGGCTTGAGAAGCACCGGGTTAAAGGAGACATCCGGCTCCAGCCCACAGGCGAGCGCCTGCAGAGCCTGCGCGCGCCCAATCTCGCCGCCGTCAAGCGTGACAGCGCAGTTGTTGGACATGTTCTGTGCTTTGAAGGGTGCGACCTTCACGCCGCGGCGCGCGAGCAGCCGACACATGCCGGCGACCAGAACCGACTTACCGGCATCTGAGGTGCAGCCGGCAATCAGAGCTGCAGGGGCCTGCACGGGTTAGGCCTCGGGCTTCCAACCAGTTTGGAACTGACCTGGCACGTTCTGCTCATCCGGCAGAGTGAGGATTTCATAGCCGTCGGAGGTCACCAGCACCGTGTGCTCGAACTGGGCGGTGAACTTGAAGTCATCATTCTGCACAGTCCAGCCATTATCCCAGATGTGGTACGGCAGCTCACCAAGGTTAATCATCGGCTCAACAGTCAAGGTCATGCCCGGCTCGAAAATGGTGTCCTGGCTCGGCTCATCGTAGTGGAGAACGATTAAACCATTGTGGAACGTGGTACCGACACCGTGACCGGTGAAGTCCCGAACGGTGTTGTATCCAAAACGCTTAGCGTAAGACTCGATTACGCGGCCGATGACATTAATCTCACGGCCCGGCTTGATGACCTTAATGCCGCGCATGGTGGCGTTGTAAGTGCGCTCCACTAGCTGGAGGTGCTCCTCCGAGACATTGCCCGCGAGGAAAGTCGCGTTGGTGTCACCGTGGACGCCGTTCTTGTATCCGGTGACGTCGACATTGACGATATCGCCGTCTTCAATAACCTGAGTGTCCGGAATACCGTGGCAGACAATCTCATTGAGAGACACACAGCACGACTTCTCGAAACCGCGGTACCCCAGCGTGGACGGGTAGGTGTCGTGATCCAACAGGTACTCGTGCACCACCCGGTCAATCTCATCCGTGGTCACGCCCGGAGTTACGGCCTTGCCGGCCTCCACCAACGCGTTGGCAGCAATGCGAGAGACCTCTCGCATATTTTCAATATCTTCCGGAGTCTGTACCAGCGGCTCGCCGACGCCTTCCTGAACCTCGTCCTTCCAGGCGTACTCCGGCCGTTCAATATGTGCCGGAACGGTGCGAATTGGAGTGGACTTTTGCTGAGTAAGTGGAGAACGCTGAATCATGGAACATACTCTACCCCTACCCCCGGATTAGCCTTTCGGCCTGTGCCGGTTTCAAAGCCAGAAATGCTCTAGCCCTCGTCCCCCGAACCTTCATCGATATTGGCAAAGAAGGCATCGGTAATCGCCACGGCATGCTCCGAACCACCACCGCCAACGATAAGCGTGGCAAAGGCCAAATCATCGCGGTAGCCAGTAAACCAAGCGTGGGAGCCGCCAGCGTACTCGGCCTCACCGGTCTTTGCATAAACTTCACCTCGACCGGCAATGGCCGAACCAGTACCAGAGGTCACCACCGCCCGCATGAGTGTGCGAACCTCATTCAAAACCTCAGGCGGCAGTGGCTTTGATACCTGCGACTGCCAGGTTCCCGCGCTTGGCACGAGTGACGGTGTCGGAGTGCGTCCGGCCGCCACCGTCGCGGAAACCAGCGCCATGCCAAACGGGCTGGTCAAGTCATTGCCCTGCCCATAGCCCGCATCGATACGCTCGACTTCATCACTGCCATCAGACACGCTGCCGGTAATAGTGTCGAGGCCCGCGATGTGATAGTTGATGCCGATGCCGAAGTTCTTGGACTCCTCCTTGAACTGCCCTGGCTCCAACTTGTGAGAGATGTTGCCAAACGTGGTGTTACAAGACCGCGCGAACGCATCGCTCAGCGAGGTATTCCCGACACCACTTCCGTTGTAGTTGGTGACAATACGCGGCCCGATCTCCATCGAACCTGGGCACGGCACAGTCGATCCCGCATTTAGCCCCTCGTGCTGCACACCTGCAGCAGCAGTGACAATCTTGTACGTCGATCCCGGCGGGAACTGTCCCATCAGCGCAAGGTCGCCGTCCTTATCCGCTTCCGCCGTCTGGGCTACCGCCAGAATCTTGCCCGTAGACGGCTGCACAGCCACCAGCATTGCCTTCGCATCTTGCCGCGTATCGACTGCCTTCTGCGCTGCGTCCTGCACCTTTTTACTAATCGATGCCTGCACCGCCGGGGCTACATCCGGAGACACCTCATAGAGCGTGCCGACGACTGCTCCGCCCTCGTTGGCCGCCACGATATTCCAGCCATCGGCACCGTGATCACCAGTGTCCACTAGCCTTTCCACACGGCTCATCAAATCAGGCGCAAACCCCGGGTCGGGTCGCACCATCGCTGCTTCATCGTTAACAGAAATTCCGTCAATGTCCGCGAGCTCATCCTTGACTCGCTGCGGCGTGGATGCCGGCAGCACAATCAGTGAAAAGTTACCCTTCCCACCAGCTGCCTGTTCCCCTATAGCGCGCGCGTCAAGCTTCGGACCATCTTCCGGCATTTCATTATTGATGACCGTCGCCGCCCGGTTAATCGACGACTGCACATTCTCCGCCCCATCACGATTGAGAATTACCCGGTGCACAGTCCCCGGCTCAAGCAAGGCCGCACCGTCCGAACCAACCACAGACGGACGTGGAGCTGCGATAGTGCGCAATTCTGGGTGCTGATTACGCCCCAGCTGTGGATGCAGGGATGCTGGCGACCAGCGCAATGCCCAATCCCGTTGCCCAGTCTCAGTCTTGGTCAGTGTGAAAGTGGTGTCATATCCCCAGCGTCGCTGATGCGGTAGCTGCCAATTCATGGCGACTTCCGCCGAGGACTGATTCGAGCTGGAATCGATACCCGCAATCTCATACTCAAGCCCCTCCGGCTGGAGTCCGGCAGTGGCCGCCTTCAGATCTCCTTCAGCGGAGTCCGGGTGATCAGTCAGTGCCGCCGCCTTAGCAACGTCCCCTCCCGCCAGCGCCCCCAGGAATTCCTCGAGCACCTCGCGCCCGGTGTCAGGCCGCGGCGTACACGCGGCGGATGACAACACCAGACCCGTGATTGCCACAGCCGAGATACTGCGAAGCAGGGGCTTGCGGCGCGAAGTTTGTTCCATGTGGGCTGACGTTAGCACCGCTTTGCTTTACGACGACGCTGGCGCGCCGCAACCTGCTATCAGCGGTTCAGCACAATTGGATTGACCACGTCAGCAGCCATAACCAGAACGCCGAAGACCAGCAAAACTGCGGTAAAGGCCATAGTAATTGGCATGAGTTTGGTGTAATCGGCAGGCCCAAGCGCAGGCTTACCGAACGCCTTGCGAATCAGGTCGCGGATGCGCTCATAAATAACAACGGCGATGTGGCCACCGTCGAGTGGCGGCAACGGCACGAGGTTGAACACGGCCAGGAAATAATTGAGGTTAGCCAGCAACAGGAAGAATGAAGGCCACTGGTTCATCTCCACCAATTCACCACCGGCACGCGACGCGCCGACGACACTCATTGGGCTGGCCGGGTCACGCTGAGCACCAAAGATAGAGGCGACCACGCCGGGAACCTTCTCCGGGATGGAGAGCAGCCCGTTCCAAACCGCCCCGAAAAGGCTGCCTGTGAAGCTGGCCGCACCGCCGATGGCAGTCACTGCGTTGTACTCGTGAAGGATGGTCTCTGGTCGCTGGAAGGCGATACCAATTGCTGGCTGGTCGATGTCCTGGCCGTCGTTAGTCTTGCGCTTGACGACTTCCGGGGTGACCGTGACCGTCTGGGTGCTGCCATTGCGGTCGATGGTCATTTTGATGTCGCCACCTGCAGAGCTACCGATGAGAGACACAGCCTCGGGGTAGGACGTGATCTTGGTGCCATTGATCTTCTCAATCACATCTCCGGCACGTAGCCCTGCGCGCTCTGCAGGACCGGAACCAGTGCAGGGCTCCAGCGTGCCGTCGGCACGCTGTGCCGGCGAGACGCACTGCACCGCCTGAATGCGTGGCGCCATTTCCTTACCCATGTTGGGCAAACCCCACGTCACGGCAATGAAGTAAAGAATGATGAATCCAACGATGAGGTTCATTGCCACCCCACCGAGCATCACGATAATGCGCTGCCACCACGGCTTCTTGTACATGGCGTAGGGTTCTTCGGCAGGAGCGATGGGATCCATTGCCGTCATGCCTGCGATGTCGCAGAATCCGCCAAAGGGAATTGCCTTTACTCCATACTCGGTGTCATGCCCACCTGCCGCAGCGTGATGCCGCTTGAAGGAAAACAGCGTTGGGCCGAAGCCAATGAAGTATCGACGCACTCGCATTCCACACAGGCGAGCTGCGGTGAGATGGCCCCATTCGTGAAGGGCGATTGTCACCGCGATGCCGATTGCGAAGAGTAAAACTCCAAGAAGAAATGTCACGAGTGCTCACCCTACCCCCACTTTGGGCAAACGAGCACACCGGCGAACAGTTTCCGGCCGGGCTAAGTCCCAATTTCAGCAAGTTCTAAGGTATCCTTACACCCGATACTCAAGATTGTCTGAAAATGCGCTCAGTCGCTTTCAGCAAAACCGCAGATAGACTGAAGTGCATATAGAGTGCAATTCGCCGAAAGTGTTAACAGGAGGACTTTCAAGTGAGCAACCACGAGCCAAAGGAAGAAATTTACCGCGGCGTCAGCACCCTCGACGAGCCGTCGGCGAAGTGGGGCTGGCACGGCATTAGCAAGAGCGCTATGCAGAAGGCCGGCTGGATTTCCGTAATCTTCCTGCTGGGCATGACCATTGGTAACCACAAGGGCAACGTCGAGAACTGGTGGCTGGTCGTCATCGCCGCCCTGATTGCTATTGGCCTGCTGTTGCAGTTGTTCGCCCCGCAGGGTTCTCAGGTTCGCACCGTTACCGGTCACAACAAGCCGGAAGGCCACATTGAGCCGGAGTGGGCACGCGACCAGGTAAACGGCACTGGCGTCTACGCTAACCTGACCGACTCTCAGCTGCGCTCCTGGAACCGCCTGCCGGAAGGCCAGAACCAGTAGAGTTAGCCACTTTTGCTGAAAGTCTGGCCTAACAGCTCTATAGCAACAGCTCTATAGCGCTACAGCGCACAAAAAGATCCGCACCGAATTCGGTGCGGATTTTTTGCTATTTGTCGGCTAAACCTCTTCGGCCGCCAGCTGACCACACGCTGCCGCAATCTCGTTGCCACGGGTATCGCGGACCGTGCACGGTACCCCCTGCGCCTGTACGCGGCGGACGAACTCCTCCTGCTGCTTCTTCGGAGAGGCATCCCACTTCGAACCCGGAGTTGGGTTGAGCGGAATGAGGTTGACGTGGACACGTGAGCCCAGAGCATTATGGAGCTTCTTACCCAACAGGTCTGCACGCCAATCCTGGTCGTTAATATCGCGAATCAAAGCGTACTCAATAGATACGCGACGGCCTGTCTTGTCTGCGTAGTAGCGAGCTGCATCAAGTACCTCGGCCACTGTAAAGCGATTGTTGATTGGTACCAGCTCGTCGCGAAGCTCGTCATCTGGAGTGTGCAGAGACACCGCGAGGGTGACTGACAGGTCCTCGTCGGCAAGCCGTCGGATGTTCGGCGCGAAACCGACCGTAGAGACGGTGACATTGCGCATCGAGATGCCGAATCCCTCCGGCGACGGCCGCGTGATGCGATGGACGGCGGCGAGAACGCGATTGTAGTTCGCGAGCGGCTCACCCATGCCCATGAATACGATGTTAGTCAGACGACCGCCCTCAGCTGCCATCGTGGCAGCGGCCTCACGAACCTGGTCGACAATCTCCGCGGTGGAGAGATTACGCTGCAGACCGCCTTGACCCGTCGCACAGAATGGGCATGCCATACCGCAGCCCGCCTGCGAGGAAATACAGAGGGTCGCACGCCCCGGGTACTTCATCAGCACGGATTCCAGCAGCGTACCGTCACCTGCACGCCACAGAGTCTTACGCGTTTCGCCGTCGTCACAGGTGATGTGCCGCACGGGGGTCAACAGAGGTGGGAAGAGACTGTCTTTGACCTTTTGACGGTCTGCTTCCGGCAGATCAGTCATCGTCATAGGGTCAGCCTCAAGCCGACCGTAATAGTGCCGGGCAATCTGATCGGCGCGGAAGGCCGGCAGGCCCAGTTCCTTGACCGCAGCCTTCCGTTCCTCAACATCGAGGTCCGCAAAATGGGTCGCGGGCATGCCGCGACGTGGAGCTTTAAGAACGATTGGAAGTGAAGATGCCATGATGGCACCCATTTTCGCATGTAATGACGGTTTTGGCCTAATGAGCGACTAGGCAGCCGCAACTAAGTGGACCTTTACAAGTGGTACATACCTGCCAAAACGTGTTGAATGATAGGTATGACTAACGCTAATCAGCCGAATAACGACAGTCCGCTTTTCGACGATACTCCGTCGTACTCTCCAAATGATTCCGTGGCTCCTGCACCAGAGCAGGACAACCTTCCAGAGCCAGTCGTTGACGCGCCCGCAGAGAAGGACTCCACACCGGAGCCAGCGCCCGCTCCTGGCCGGCGCAAGGTGAAAAAGACTACCGCGGGCTCGATGTGGGTTGGCCTGGTCATCAGTGCAGTTTTGCTGATCGTATTGCTTGTATTCATTCTGCAGAATCAGCAGGAGACCACACTAAACCTGTTCGGCTGGGCCTGGAACTTCCCGGTCGGTGTCGGAATGCTGTTCGCTGCTATCCTCGGCGCCCTCATCACTGCGCTAATCGGTGGCTGGCGAATGTTTGATCTGCGCCGCCAGATTCGTAAGGGCGACAACTAAAGCCCGACTGAACCAGCCAAATTAAACCAGGCTGAAAAGCTGCAATATCAGCCACGTCATCGCGGCTGATGGCAGCATGCCATCCAGGCGGTCCATCAGACCGCCGTGGCCCGGCAATATCGAGGACATATCCTTAATCCCCAGATCGCGTTTGAACTGGGACTCCATCAGGTCACCAAGCGTGGCGGAGATAACCAAGGCAATGCCCAGCACGATGCCCTGCCACCACGGCGCGTGCAACATAAAGATTGCACAGAGCGCTCCAGTAATAGTGGCGAGTACGAGAGAGCCGCCGAACCCTTCCCAGGATTTTTTAGGGCTTACCTTCGGGGCCATCGGATGCTTTCCGAACATGACACCGGCGGCATAGCCTCCGACGTCATTGGAAATTACCCCGATCATGAAGGTCACAATGACCAGACGGGGGTCGACTCCCCAGGGATTGTCCATGTGCACCAGCTGCACAGCTAGCGCCGCAAAGAACGGAATCCACATCACCACGAAAACTCCAACTGCGACATCCCGCAGCCAGTTCCGTGGTGCTTCAGCCATCCCGTGTAAGAACAGACGAACGACCAGCAAGAGCATCAGAGTCGCGGCCAGGCCCATGACCAAACCGTCAATCCCCCAGTAGGCAGACAACCACACCATCAGCTGTCCGCCGAGAATCAATACCGGGCGAGGGACCTGCCAATCGGACTCACGGAGCCGCTCGCAGACCTCCCAGGTTGCGAGACCAACCGCCGCGGCGACCAGAACGGTCCAGGCGAGCGCCCCCAGTAGCAAGCCGATGATGACGACTGCACCAAGTGCTACGCCCACCGTGATTGCAACCGGCAGGTTCCGACCTGCTGAGTTGCGTGGCTTAATGAGCCGTAGTTCGTCTAGAACACGTTCCTTATTGGACGCTGGCTTCGACGTTGGCATTGGCGCCTCAAATCCCCTCTCCCGGTTGAATATGAAGGCCTAAACCTCCATCAATTCCGCTTCCTTGCGTTCAACCAAGGAGTCCACCTGCTCGACGTAGTTCTTGGTGACCTGGTCCAGCTCCTTTTCGCCTGCCTGCACCTCGTCCTCGCCAGCATCGCCGTCCTTCTGAATCTTCTTCAGAGTTTCCATGCCCTTACGACGGACATTGCGAATCGCGATCTTGGCGTCTTCGCCCTTCGAACGTGCGACCTTAACCATCTCACGACGACGCTCCTCGGTCAGCTGCGGGATAGTTACGCGCAGGACCTGGCCATCATTAGTCGGGTTCACACCCAGGTCGGAGTTGCGAATCGCGTTTTCGATGTCGCCCATGACGCTCAGCTCATACGGCTTAATCAGCAGCATGCGCGGCTCTGGAACCGAAATGGTAGCCATCTGGGTAATCGGAGTCGGAACACCGTAGTACTCCGCAATAACGCCGTTGAACATCGCCGGGTTCGCACGGCCAGTGCGAATGTGGGTCAGCTCCTCGCGGCAGTGTTCTACGGAGCTACCGTACTTTTCTTCACAGTCAAGCAGGACTTCATCAATCATTGTGTTTTTAACCTCGGGTTTCTACGCGGGTTCTAGATAGTTCTAGAGCGCTCTGTGGAAAGAACGTATTACGAACAAATTTATCAGCTGTGGACGAGAGTACCGATTTGCTCACCGGCTACCGCGCGCGCAATGTTTCCGTCGGTAAGCAGATTAAACACGAGAATCGGCATGTTGTTGTCCATGCACAGGGAGAAAGCGGTGGCATCCGCAACGCGCAGGTCGCGTTCCAGAACCTCACGGTGGGTGATGTCGTCGAACAGCTCTGCGTCCGGCACCTCACGTGGGTCGGCCGTGTAGACACCGTCAACGGCCTTGGCCATCAGCAGTACCTCGCAGCCGATCTCCAGGGCGCGCTGGGCGGCGGTGGTGTCGGTGGAGAAGTACGGCATACCCATACCTGCACCAAAGATGACCACGCGGCCCTTCTCCAGGTGGCGCTTAGCACGCAACGGCAGGTACGGCTCCGAGACCTGTGCCATGTTGATTGCAGTTTGAACGCGGCAGTCCACGCCCTCCTGCTCGAGGAAGTCCTGCAGAGCCAGGCAGTTCATGACCGTGCCCAGCATGCCCATGTAGTCAGAGCGTGCGCGGTCCATGCCGCGCTGCTGAAGCTGTGCGCCACGGAAGAAGTTACCTCCGCCAATGACGACACAGACCTCGACGCCCTTTCGGGAAACTTCCGCAATCTGTCGGGCAACGTTTTGCACCACGTCCGGGTCAACGCCAACCTTGCCGCCACCGAACATCTCACCACCGAGCTTGAGCATCACACGTTTGAAGCCATTGCGCTCGACAGATTCTGCCATGACCATGCACCTTTCTCACACCGTTTAAAAAGTCGCAGACGAGTCTACCCGGTCACGACAGCAAGGCACACTTGACGCTCCGCATTGTCTGCAACATGGCAGCAAAATGCCCCACCCGAAGCAATCGGATGGGGCATTCACACTAGCTAGCAGCTAGAGGTTAGAGCACAAATTACAGCGAATTAGTGCTGACCAACCTCGAAGCGGACGAAACCGGTCAGGGTAACGCCAGCCTCTTCCATGAGCTGCTTAACGGTCTTCTTGCTGTCAGCGACGGACGGCTGCTCCAGCAGAACAACGTCCTTGTAGAAGCCGTTCAGACGGCCCTCGACGATCTTGGCGATAGCCTGCTCCGGCTTGCCCTCTTCGCGAGTAATCTTCTCGTAGACAGCGCGCTCTGCCTCGACGCGGTCAGCCGGGACATCCTCGCGGGACAGGTACTGAGCCTTCAGAGCGGCAACCTGCATAGCTGCTGCGTGAGCAGTCTCTGCAGCGCCCTCTCCCTCACCGGTGTAAGCAACCAGAACACCGACAGCTGCCGGCAGGTCTGCTGCACGGCGGTGCAGGTAGACAGCGATGTTGTCGCCCTCGAGAGTAGCAGCGCGACGCAGCTCCAGCTTCTCACCGATCTTTGCGGAGAGCTCCTGGGTAGCCTCAGCTGCGGTCTGACCGTCGAGGTCAGCTGCTGCGAGCTCTTCCGGGGAGTTTGCCTTGACTGCTGCGGCAGCGTCGGCGACCTTGTTGGCGAAGTCGATGAACTCCTGGTTCTTGGCAACGAAGTCGGTCTCGGAGTTGACCTCGACCATGGTGTTACCAGAAACAGCAATCAGGCCCTCGGCAGCGGTGCGCTCTGCACGCTTGCCGACGTCCTTTGCGCCCTTAATGCGCAGGATCTCGACAGCCTTGTCGAAATCGCCGTCGGTCTCGACGAGTGCGTCCTTACAAGCCTTCATGCCGGAGCCGGTCAGCTCACGGAGCTTCTTGACGTCAGCAGCAGTGAAATTCGCCATGCTGGGCGTTCCTCCTTGTGGTGGTTAGAACTTGTGGTGGTTAGAAAGTTCAGCTTTACTCAGCGGATGCCGTCTCAGTTGCAGCGGAGCCCTCGGCGTCCATCTCTGCAGCCTGGTCGGTGTTCTCAGCGGCGGACTCGATCGGAGCGTCGCCTGCTGCTTCGCGAGCAGCGTTGGCCTCGCGCTCAGCGCGAGCCTTGCGGCCCTCTTCAACAGCGGTGGAGATGATGCGGGTCAGCACGGAAGCAGCGCGGATTGCGTCGTCGTTGCCCGGGATCGGGAAATCAACGTCATCCGGGTCGCAGTTGGTGTCCAGGATGGCAACAACCGGAATGCCCAGCTTCTTAGCCTCGGAGACAGCGATGTGCTCCTTGTTGGTGTCAACAATCCACAGTGCGGACGGAACCTTGGACATGTCGCGAATACCGCCCAGGGTGCGCTCCAGCTTGGTGCGCTCACGGGTCAGCATCAGGATTTCCTTCTTGCCGCGACCCTCGTAGCCGTTCTCAGCAGCGTCCATTGCCTGAAGCTCCTTCAGGCGAGCCAGGCGCTTGGAAACGGTGGCGAAGTTGGTCAGCATACCGCCGAGCCAGCGGTGGTTGACGTACGGCATGTCAACGCGCTCTGCCTCGTTCTGAACGGCTTCCTGAGCCTGCTTCTTGGTACCGACGAACAGGATGTTGCCACCGTGAGCGACAGTCTCCTTGACGAACTCGAAAGCCTCGTCGATGTAGGTCAGGGTCTGCTGCAGGTCGATGATGTAGATGCCATTGCGCTCGGTGAAGATGAAACGCTTCATCTTCGGGTTCCAACGACGGGTCTGGTGACCGAAGTGGACACCTGCATCGAGCAGTTCTCGCATGGATACAACAGCCATGTCATATTCAGGGAAGATCCTCACGTCCAGCCTGACTAGGGCTGCGGCTGCTTCCCTTCCTTTCTTATCCGATATAGGTGGTTACAGTTCACGCACAGGCTTTCCCTGTGCCCTAGCGCTCCCCCGCTGCCTCACACCCGACAGATATCCTGCCGAGCACCCGTGAACCAGCCGGAATGGGTCGCGCGCGTAGTCTTTGTGCTAATGACCGCCCATTAAGGCAGACACCGCGAGCGTAATCTTATCTGATACATCGCGCAGGTCGCAATATCTGACACGCCCTGCTATCCACAGGACAAAAAGTCATCCACAGCTAGAACCGTTTGCAATGCACTGCCGCTTGTCGACGGGTGTAGCGTCCGCCACACTATCGCGCATGACAACCAAGCAGAGTTTCAGGCGCTCGCTAATGCGCACATTAGCGCTATTCGTGCTCGCTGTCGCGCTAACAACACCCCCAAGCCCACCTGCAGCTACCGGCGAGCCAATATCCGCTATTACGCATACTTTCCCTGTGCACGGCAAAGTTCTACGCTTCTACACCCCACCGGAAAAACGCTGGCAGCCTGGACATCGCGGAGTAGACCTGAACGCCTCCCCGGGCCAGCCAATCCGCGCCTCAGCTCCCGGTGTGGTGCATTTCGCCGGTTCGATCGCCGGAATGACTTCCGTGTCAATCATGCACGCCGATGGCATCCGCACAACCTATCAGCCCATAGATACCGCGTTAGAAAAGGGAGACCACGTGGCCGCTGGCCAGGTGATTGGTCATCTTGTGGTCAACGCCAAACATCCCGAACCGGGCCTGCATTGGGGCGCACTGCGCGGCAAAGACTATCTCAACCCACTGGATTTGATACAGCGGAGACCAATCGTGCTCAAGCCTGTACGCAATTAAACAACCCTGCGCAATTAAGCGCGCGGATGTGCCCGCTTATGTACTTCACGGAGACGATCCGCTGAGACGTGGGTATAAATCTGCGTGGTCGCCAGACTCGAATGACCGAGCATCTCCTGCACCACACGCAAGTCAGCGCCACCTTCCACCATGGCCGTGGCCGCAGAATGTCGGAGAGCATGCGGTGAAACATCAGCCCATTTATGAATAACTCGGCGCGCCTGACGAGGATTCAATCTACCTCCACGCACACCGAGAAAAAGCGCATGTTCGGCCTGTGCGGAAGCATGAAAGCTTCCACGCACCTGGAGCCAGCCTTTGAGTGCCGCCTCCGCTGGTGCACCGAAGGGCACGATGCGCTGCTTGTTCCCCTTACCCACTACCGAGATGATGTGGCGGGAAAAGTCCACATCTGAGACGTCGGCCTTGCACAGCTCTTCTACACGCATCCCGGTGGCATACAACAGTTCCACAATGGCCAAGTCGCGAGCCGCAACTGCGCTGTCCTCGGATGAGACTTTCTCGATTGCCTCCTCAACCCTCTCCGGCGAGAGCACTTCCGGAAGATGCTGATGTTTCTTCGGCGTTGACAGCCGCAGCGACGGATCAGCATCGAGAATTTGCCGAGCTACGAGCCAACTACAGAACTGGCGAATGGACGTCGTTAAGCGAGCCAGCGATGACCGCGCAGCACCCTCCGCATGCTTCGCGCCGAGGTGCGCACGGATGACAGGGGTGGAGAGTTCACTGATGTGGTCCAGGCCGGCGAGGAGGGGGATGAGATCGGCTCGATAGGCACGGACGGTTGCGTCAGAGAGTCTGCGGGAATAAGTCAGCTCATCGAGAAAATCCATGAGCACGGCCTCAATATTGGCGGATAACCCGAGATCCAGCTCAGTCCTGTCGTCGTTATTGGTTGCGCGCTTCACGGTTCTGACCTTAGTAGATGCACACCGCGAGACCTCACCAGACAGCGGAAAAAGGCAGTGACTCCGACTTTCGCCAGAGCCACTGCCCTATTGCCTCACCCATGTCACAAGCCCGTTTCCGTAACAGTTACTTAGGCTTGCCTTGCCTATATTACTGAGCGTACAGAGAATTGCAATACCTAATTCAAGATTTTTTCGAGATTCTCTGCAGAAGGCTTTATTAGCGCCTCACTAACGCTTCTGTTCCTGGCGCAACCACCCACCCTCCACCCGACTGGTCAGCCCCTGTCCCTGCAGCTCCAGCAACAAATGTGTCGTAAGCGCAACGGCTAATCCCGCCTGCGCTGCGACTTCTCCCACCGGCGTTGGCTCCGCAGAATTCAGAGAGTCGTAGACAGCGAGCTCGTTTCGAGAAAGCTTCTGCACCGCCGACTTTTCCCACAACAATTCAAGCTGAGCATCCTCATTCACTGTGCCAACTGACCGATACAGCGACCGCACATTATCGGCACTACACACCAGGACAGCCTCGCCACTGCGGATTAGGTCATGACAGCCAGAGGTAGTTTGCAGCGTCACCGGTCCCGGCACTGCTCCCAAGGGCTTGTTTAGCCTCACTGCCCAGTGCGCTGTGTTGCGCGCCCCTGAACGCCAGCCCGCCTCGACGATTGTGGTTGCTCGCGATAGAGCCGCTACCAGCCGATTCCTAGTCAAAAACCGATGCCGTGCTGGTCGCACCCCCGGTGGATACTCCGTAATCAGCGCACCCCGCTCTGCAATCCGGTCGAAGAGCTCTGCATGCGCCCGCGGATAGTCAACCCCTACACCACCGGCTCCGACCACAACCGTAGTGCCGCCAGCGTCGAGCGCAGCTCGATGCGCCGCGGCATCAATACCCAACGCACCACCACTGATGACACTAACCCCCGCATTCGCGAACTGCCCCGCGAATTGGGCCGCCACCTGTGTCCCGTAGCTGCTGGCCATCCGCGTTCCGACAATCGCCACCGCTTCACTGACCACGTCCCGCAAGTCACGGCCACGCACCCACAGCGCAAGTGGTGGTGCATCGGCGCGGTCACGGACTTCGAGCGTCGTAAAGCAGGACAGCAGCTCCCCCGGCCACTCTGGGTGCCCCGGATAAATAAGACGCCACCCCATCGCTGCCGCCAGCTCCAAATCGTGGCCGCTCTGGTCAACGTCGGCCCGTGCCTGCGTCGTATTGAGCAGACCTTCCGGCAGCCCGGCGCGAGCCTTGATCCTCTCTGCTACCTCTACCGGGCCAAACTCCGTCACGAGCCGCACAATCTGCGGATGCGTCGCCTCTACCACACGATTCAGGTAAGCCCACGCGTGAATTTCGTCCATTTCTCCCCCTTGATAATGGTTCGGTTGTATTAGCCGCCCTCGCGGTCATGCAGCTGGCAGGCACGTTGCACGTGCTCGAAGGTAAACGCGTCTACTCCCCCGAGGTCTGCGAGCGTCCACGCCACTGCGATTACTTTGTCCACTCCCCGCTGGGTAATCTCTCCGTTCCTCAACTGGAAGTCCAATAACGCCATCGCTTCTTCGTCTAAGCCCGCGTGACGACGGAGAAGCGAGCGTGGCACACTCGCGTTGGTGACGGCTGCTTCGTCGGCAAGCCCCAGGGCCTGCCACCTATGGCGGGCACGGTCACGTGCGGCCTGTACCCGATCGCGAACGGCCGCGGAGGGCTCATTGTGTGCTTTGTTTTTAATTCCCAGCTTGGCCCCGGCAGGACTGAGCGTGACGTTGAGATCCATGCGATCGCGAAGCGGGCCCGATAATGCGCGACCATGCTTGGCTCGCTCGGTACTAGAACAGGTGCATTCGCTGGCATACACCGCCCCACACTGACAGGGATTGGTCGCCATGACTAGTTGTGTTCTCGCCGGAAAGGTCACTCGATGGTGCGTGCGCAGGTGGACGACCACCCCGTTTTCCATCGGCATCCGCAACGCATCCAATACCGCCGGGCGCATGAGGGTGATTTCGTCCAAGAAGAGCACCCCATGGTGGGCAAGGCTAATCGCGCCGGGCTTGGGCACAGCACCGCCGCCGACTAGCGCTGCCACAGTCGCGCTGTGATGTGGAGCCACAAACGGCGGATGTTGGACAAGAGTGTCCGCAGTATCGAGCGCTCCGGCCACCGAATGCAGCGCGGTGACCTCCAGCTGCTGCCACTTCTGCAATGGCGGCAGAATTGTGGGCAAGCGCTCAGCGAGCATGGACTTCCCAGTTCCCGGAGAACCCTGCATGAACAGATTGTGCCCACCTGCTGCGGCTACCTCGAGGGCGAAGCGCGCCTCAGGTTGGCCATCGACATCGGCCAGGTCTACCGAGAAGGCTTGTTCGCTGGGGTCGTCGTTAAGCGCGGTCGTCAAACCTGAGCCGGTGAGTACCCAGCCCCATAGCTGTGTGAGGTCGGCTGCGGTGCAGACTGCGATGCCGTCGACGAGCGCGGCCTCGGCGGCGTTGGCGGCGGGGACGACAACCCAACGGGCACCTGCCTCGCGGGCGGCAAGGACCTGCGGCAGCACTCCACGCACCGGGCGAATGGAACCGTCGAGCCCAAGTTCGCCAATGAGAACCGTGTGGCGGAGACGACCTCGGGCCTCCATGTCATCGCTGGTTGCGATAAGGATGGCGCAGACGATGGCGAGGTCAAAGCTAGTGCCGTGCTTGCGGATATGCGCCGGCGACAGACTCACCACGACTTTTGTCTTCGGCCAGGGCAACTGCGAGTTAGCAACCGCCGTGCGCACGCGATGTTTGGCTTCTCCGACGGCGGCATCGCCGAGCCCACCGATATACATTCCTGGCAAGCCACGCCCAACATCGGCTTCCACCTGCACAATAGTTCCTTCAATGCCGCTGAGGCTGACTGCAAGAGCTGTACCGACAGTCATCTAGCAGTCCCACATGATCGCGTCGCTGATTGCGGGAATGTACGTAACTGCAACGACTGGAGGACCGGACGAAGGGCTGGACACTGTGACTTCTGCGCAGTCGATAACTACGGACTCTAACCAGTAGGTAGAACTCTCTGACAGCCATTGTGCCGCTGCCTTGCGCAAATGACGAAGCTTGGCTGCTGTGATGGACTCTCTGCCGTCCCCAAACTGACTACTTCGCGAGCTGCGCCGCGTTTTTACCTCCACAAAATGCAGCCTGCCGTCAACATCTTCAGCAATAAGATCGAGCTCATAGCGCCCCACCCGCTCATTCCGAGCAATAATTTCCCACCCCTGGTCCTCCAACATCTCGGCGACGAAATCTTCCCCAAACGCGCCGAGCTGTCTCGTAGTCAGTTCTTCAAAGCTCTGTGTCATCGCCCTGGTCCCCCTGGTCCCCCGTTGAATTGTGCCTTGGCGGTTTACTGCCTAGACTTTTGCCGCCTTGGCGGTTCGGAAACACTCTTGCACAGCGGGCATGACAAAGGCCCTCCGATAAATGCTCAGAGGGCCCTAACTGTGGATAATTTTTCGACTGTGGATAACTGTTAGCAGCTAGCCATAACAAGTGATGACAGGCGACGATAACCTACGGCAGTCGCAAGTCCGGCTTATCCAGTTCCTCGATATTGACATCCTTGAAAGTGATAACGCGCACGTAGCGGACAAACCGAGCCGGGCGATGGACATCCCACACCCACGCATCCGACATCCGCAGCTCGAAATAGACCTCGTTTTCGCTGTTGTGCGGAATCAGCTCCACAGCATTAGCAAGGTAGAACCTGCGCTCCGTCTCAACAACGTACGAAAACTGACTAACGACATCGCGGAACTCCTTGTACAGGGATAGTTCAACGTCGGCCTCGTAGTTTTCTAGATCTTCTGCGCTCACGACCGCGACGGCTCCTTCGAGTGTTTACATGTTGCTCTTTTTGTACATGTTGGTCTATTCGGGGTGCTCAAGATACTCCGCGTGTGCCAAGCGCACATTGCGGTATGACCACCGATGCTCCGGGGTTGCGCCATGGCGTGAAATCGCTTCCATATGCGATGACGTGCCGTAGCCCTTATGCCCCGCCAGACCATAGTCCGGATACTTCTCCGATAGGTCAACCATAATGCGGTCGCGGGTGACTTTGGCTAAGACACTCGCAGCAGCAATACATCGGCAAGCGGAATCACCACCAATCACGGGCAAATAGGGTGCCGTGAAGCCAGACACCTTGAGTGCGTCGGTAAGCACGTAGCCAGGACGCTGCCCCAACCCGGCTACCGCGCGGCGCATTCCAGTGACATTCGCGTCCTGGATGCCGAATTGGTCGATGTAGGACGCGGGAATCGTCGTCACGCAAAAAGAGGTGGCGAAGCGTTGGATGAGCGGAAAGAGCCGTTCACGTGCGGCCGGCGTGAGCTTTTTAGAATCGGTGAGCTTATCCAGCTCTGCGATAGGGCGTTCTGGAAGGCAGCAGGCGGCGATAACTATCGGGCCTGCACAGGCGCCGCGACCAGCCTCGTCGACCCCGGCTACAGGTCCAAAGCCGCGCTTTGCCAGCGCGACCTCTATCGTGCGCGACTGCTTCAGCCTCCGCAGTTTCGGCGCCGGCGGCGTGAGCAGACTGTGCTGACTAGTTGTGCTGGATGTCCGGATCATCGACGCCACCGATGCGGTTAAACGGCAGGATGATTGCCTGCACCTTGCCGACGACGTTATCCAGTGGCACAGTACCCTGCAGCTCGTCGCCCATGTGATAGCGAGAGTCCGCAGAGTTGGTGCGGTTATCACCCATGACCCACAGATGCCCCTCCGGCACTGTTACCGGCCCGAAGTACGGGCCACCACACTGCTCTGAGCCAAGATTATCCACCACCGGCTTGTCTGCTGGAGTTTTAATGAAATCCTGGTCTGTCATCTTGCCGTCAACCATGATGCCGGGATCTCCTGGGCGACACTGCACAGTCTGCCCACCCGTGGCAATCACACGCTTGACCAACGCATTTTCATCAGGGGCGACAAGGCCAATCCAGGAACCAACCGTCTGCAGCGAGTTTGCCACCGGGTTAGTAGAACGCTGTGACACGTAGTTACTATTCCAGGACTCCGGGCCATTAAAGACGACAACATCGCCGGGCTTGGGATCTGAGAACTGGTAGGAAACCTTATCCACCCAAATGCGGTCACCGGTGCACCCGACACATCCGTTGAGCGTCGGCTGCATCGACTCGGATGGGATCACGTAGACACGGCCGATAAAGGACTGCACACCAGCACTGATGAGCAGGGCAATCACGATAATGATTGGAATCTCGATGTACCACGGAGTGTGCTTTTCAGGCTCCTCGTCAAGTTTCCGGAAGCCTTTCAAGCCTTCAGTACGGTCTTCTTTTTGGCCGTCAGTCTGTTCGCGAGAATCGTCGTCGGTCATGGGAAAAGACTATACGCGATAGAAAAATCCCCACCGAGCTCAACACTCGATGGGGATTATTTTGCGCCAAAAGACTAGCGGCGCTCCTTGATGCGTGCAGCCTTACCGCGCAGGTTGCGCAGGTAGTACAGCTTCGCACGGCGAACGTCGCCCTTGAAGACAACGCGAATCTCGTCGATGTTCGGGGAGTGCACCGGGAAGGTACGCTCAACAGCGATACCGAAGGATACCTTGCGGACGGTGAAGGTCTCGCGGACGCCGCCGCCCTGACGACGGATAACGACGCCCTTGAAGACCTGAATACGCTCGGTCTTACCCTCGACAATCTTTACGTCGACCTCGACGGTGTCACCAGCGCGGAACTCCGGAATGTCGTCGCGCAGGTATGCTGCATCAACCTTGTCAAGAATGTTCATGGAAACTTATTCCTTTACTTTTTGCATAGACAGAGGACCCTGGCGGCGCTTTCCCACAGAGGGACGCTCGGCCGGTTCATGCCCGAAACAGGTAAAGCTGCCTATAAAGACAACCTGGAAATTATTACACACCCCCTGGTCAGAAACCAAACTCTTCCATGTTCCGCGGGTCTTGCGGGTCTTGGGGAGCTTCCGAGTCTTGGGGGTCTTGCGGGTTGGGAGTATCGGTGTCTTCTCCCCTGCGCGCTTCCTCGACCAGCTTCCGTGATTGCTCTATCAGCTCCTGGCGATACTCGTTATATTCTGCCAGCGCCTGCGTCATCCGCAGTCCCCGTTTGTCGAAAGTGTAGCGCCCGTGCCCGGCAAGCGGCCCGTCTTCCAGGCTCACCGCCTTTTTGCCCGTGCTTGACGACGTCCACAGTTCCACCCCATCCCGATCACGTGCAACATTCCACAGACCAGCTGTTTTCATGTTGTGGTGCCGGCGGCAGAGGCAGTGGAGGTTCGGCGTTTCTGTTGCCCCGCCCTCCTCTGGGTGCTCTTTGTCGTACGGCTCAATATGGTCAATGTCGCAGAGCTCCGCGGGTACATCACACCCCGGAAAGCGACACGTTCCGTCCCGACCTTTAACGAAGGCCCTCTGACTTTCGGTTGGGGCGTAGCCCTCCGCGGTTTCGTCGGCAAGCATACGAATATGCGTGACCTTATCAATCCACGCCTGCGTAGCTAACTGCGAGATCCAGCCAACGCCGCCAAGCCAGGCGGTGCGGGGGCGCTCCTCTGTGGCAGGACAGTATAGGTTGAGTACGATTTTTGCCTCGGCGGTGCCGCGGATGAGGTGTGTCAAAGCTTCGACTCGAGTGCAGCCAGCTGAGCTAGAGATGGACTCGAGGGTGGTTTTGAATTCGAGAGCGCGGGTCTTTTCCAGCTCCATAAAAACTTCCGCGAAGTTGTCGCTCTCTTCAAAACCGATACTCTCTCCTACTATTTCGCGTTCTCCTGCAGGAAGCAGCGGATCGACATCACCCGGAAGGTTTTTGGGGCGAAGCTGAGGTTCAATTTCTTCGATAACCCGTTGCAGGAATTTATGTAGGCTGCGAACTCCCCGGAGTGCCTCGCCATGCTTTCGGGGAATGACAAAGCGGGCAATTTCTTCTTCAACAGCTGCACGCACCTCTGGGTCGTGGAGCGGCGCTGTCGCGCGAGCAATGGTGATCAAATGCGCAAAGGGCAAATGAGCTCGAGCTTTAATAAAGGCACCCAGCCGAGGCATGCGCGCTAACTGAATGCCGACCTCTACATACTCGAGCGCTTTACCGCGGGAAATACCCAACTCGGGCGCGATTTCAGCAATGTATGCATCCACATCAATCTCAAGCGACTTCGGCGTGCAACCGCAAGCTATACCCAGTTCCAAGCGGTTGCGTTGGATACCCGCCACCGCCAACTGGTTCGTGGATGACTCATGAAAAAACTGCGGCGCTTCAGGCAGCAGAGCCGCTTGGTAAACATCGGACGGTTGTTTGGCCGGACTATCTTTTTCAGACATTGTTCCCCCAAAGCCCCAACCCCGCTCAGTGTCGATAACCAGTGAATACCACTAGCCCAACGCCAAGAAGAGAAGCTCAAGCACTTTGTTCTTGATGACTCCATTCTAGCACACCCGTTCGATTATACAACCCCTTCAGTAAAACTTTTTCGCTTGTCTTTTCGAGTGCGTTATTCAATGTCACGAGGTGCATCTTCTGGCGAAACTCCGCGCACACTAAGACGGCACGCTACAACCGCTCACTACAACGTCACGCTGATACAGCACTCCAATAACGACCGCTGCCGACCGTTGCTACAAAGCCCCCCCCCCAACTGCTAGATTGTCTCCATGCAGCAGATTCCACACTTTGACCCCTGGATTGTTCGAGGAACAATCATCGCCCCGTGCGTTCTGGCCATTGCACAGCTTCTGTGGGTAATTGCCATTTCCGACCGACTACCGGAGCAGTTAGCAACGCATTGGAGTGGTAACGACACTCCCAACGGTTTTATGCCGCCAATTCAAAGCACATTGATTATGGCGATCATCGTCATCGCATGTGCGCAGATCGGTTGGCTCGGTGCAAAGACCAGCACGCCGCTTGTCGTGCGCAAGCCAATTGCAATAACCAACCTCGCCCTCTGCGGCTTCTTAATCGGCATTGAATTCGCGATTATCATCCCGCAGATCGGCACGACGGACCCTACGACCGCCCGAATCGGCTGGATCTATGCAATAGCCGGCGTCATCATCGGCCTAGTAGCTGCCCTGTTCGTGACGCGCCGCCTCAAGGACTACTCCTCGCTTACCGACGCCACGATCACCGAGCCGACATCGCCACAGTTGCCCCATCGAGAAGGAGACCCGACTCCCATCGACGTCAGTGTGACCATCTCTAAAGGCGTCAAGATCGCCCTCGCAGTCTGGTGCGTGGTGTCTGTAGCGCTCGCAGTGTTCCTGCCAAGCCTCGGCATTGTTTTTCTGCTGTGCACGCCGCTATTCCTCATCGCATATGAAACCGGCATGACACTAGACACGGACCCGAAGACAGATTCCATTACCGTTTTTAACGGCTGTGGACCGCTGAAGATGAAACACCCCATTGAGCTTCGAACCATCAAATATGCGAAGCCGGCCACTTATAACTGGGCCGACGGTGGCGGTATTGGGCTTCGACTTGGCAATGATGGCCGCATCACCGTGGCGGCACGGTCAGGCGAGGCAGTCAAGATTGAGACCTCGGGGTCCGATTACACCATCGTCGTACCGGATGGAATGGCTGCGGCTGTCGCGGGTGAGATCAACAGCCGCATCGACGCTATGCGCCAATAGGCTATGCGCTAACAGATCAAGCGCTAAAAGATCAAGCGCTAAAAGCCTGCCCTGCGCAGCGCGTCAGCCATGGAACCGCCGCCTCCACCACGGTTGGCTCCACCGCGCTTCTTATTCTGGGAACCACGCTTTCGGCCGCCTCCACGGCCTTCTCCGCGACCGCCGTCACGCTTTGGCTTGGTATCCGAGGCGTCGTCGTCAAGCCTGAGCGATAGACCGATGCGGTTGCGTTCGACGTCAACGTCGAGAACCTTCACCTTGACCACCTCGCCCGAGCGGACGACCTCGTGTGGGTCGGAGACGAAACCGCGGGCCATGTTGGAGACGTGGACGAGGCCGTCCTGGTGGACTCCGACATCGACGAAGGCACCGAAGGCCGCGACGTTGGTGACGGTGCCCTCGAGAATCATGCCGGGCTGAAGATCGGAGACCTTCTCCACGCCTTCCTTGAAGGTGGCGGTGACGAACTCGGGACGCGGATCGCGGCCGGGCTTGTCCAGCTCGGTTAAGATGTCCTGGACGGTGGGCAGGCCGATGCCGGCGGACTCGTCGACGAAGTCTGCAGCACGCACCTTGGACAAGACGCGGGAGTTGCCGATGAGCTCCTGGACACTAACGCCGGTCGACGCGGCGATGGCATCGACGACGCGGTAGGACTCCGGGTGCACGGCGGAGGCATCCAGCGGGTTGTTAGCGCCGTGGATGCGCAGGAAGCCGGCGCACTGCTCGAAGGCCTTCGGGCCAAGACGCGGAACCTTCAGCAGCTCCTTGCGGGAGGTGAAAGCGCCGTTTTCGTCTCGGTAAGCGACGATGTTGTCCGCAACAGTCGAGGACACGCCCGCAACGCGACCGAGCAGCGGCGCGGAGGCGGTGTTGACCTCGACGCCGACAGCGTTGACGGCATCCTCAACCACGGCATCGAGAGAGTGCTCGAGCTTGGTCTGGGAAACGTCGTGCTGGTACTGGCCGACACCGATGGACTTCGGATCGATTTTGACGAGTTCAGCAAGCGGGTCCTGCAGGCGGCGGGCAATCGATACGGCACCGCGGAGAGATACATCCATGTCCGGGAACTCAGCTGCTGCCAGGGACGATGCGGAGTAGACGGAAGCACCGGCCTCAGAAACCACCACAGGGGTCGGCTTCTTGCCACCGGCCTGAGCTATCAGGTCAGCGATTTCGCGGGCCAGGGTTTCGGTCTCGCGGGAAGCGGTGCCGTTGCCGATGGCCATGAGCTCCACGCGGTGCGTGGCGCAGAGAGTGGCCAGTTGCTCCTTGGCGCCGGACCAGTCATTGCGCGGCTGGTGCGGGTAGACGATGGCAGTGTCGAGCACCTTGCCAGTGGAGTCGACAACGGCGCACTTAACACCATTGCGGTATCCCGGGTCCAGGCCGAGAGTGGCGCGCTGGCCAGCCGGTGCGGCCAGCAGCAGGTCACGCAGGTTACGGGCGAAGACATCCACGGCTTCGGCCTCGGCACGCTCCTTCAGTCGAGTGCGGGCATCGAGGGCAGCGGACACCTCCAACTTGGTGCGCCAACCGAAACGAACGGCCTGGTCAATCCACTTGGAGGCACCGCCGTCGGGAAGCTCAAAGGCCTCACGAATCATGTGTTCGTAGGTCTCATCCTCACCCGCATCGATGTTAAGAGTCAGGATGCCCTCGGCCTCACCGCGAAGCACGGCCAGTACACGGTGGCTAGGCATGGTGTCCAGAGGTTCGTTGTGCTCGAAGTAGTCACGGTACTTCGCACCCGCAGTCTCCTTGCCCTCCACCACGGCAGCGGCGGCGGAACCGGAGGACCACACCTGCTCACGGACAGAGCCAACCAAATCAGCATCGGTAGCGAAGCGATCGACCAAAATGGCACGGGCACCGGTCAGAGCGTCCTTCGCATCCTTGCCAGCTGCCTCGCCGTACTTAGTGGCTAGAGTCTCGGGGTCCGCGGCGGGGTCGGCCAGTAGCTCCTCCACCAGCGGTTCGTACCCGGCCTCACGCGCAATATCGGCCTTGGTCTTGCGCTTCTTCTTGTACGGCAGGTAGAGATCCTCCAGCCGTGCCTTGGTATCGCAGGCGAGGATGGCGGCCTTGAGATCGTCGTTAAGCTTTCCCTGCTCTTCGATAGCGGCGAGAATCGTTTGCTTGCGCTCTTCTAGTTCGCGCAGGTAGACGACGCGTTCCTCGATGAAACGCAGCTGTGTGTCATCGAGTCCGCCGGTTACTTCCTTGCGATAGCGGGCGATGAAAGGCACGGTGTTGCCTTCGTCGAGAAGCTTGATAGCGGCGGCGACGGCACTTTCGGCAACGTCCGCACCAGTGGCGGCGAGTTCTCGGGCAATTACTGATGAAATCACCCGGGCAACTTTACTATCGTGGAAGTACCAATTGGCGAACGCCCCACAGAAGGCTCGCAGTAAACACCGGAAAAGGAGCCCCATGAAGCAGAAACTCTGTGCCGAATACCTGCGCATCTCCGACGAGGAGGCAGCGCGGTTAGTTGAGGTCGCAGCACCTGCGGCAACCAGCGACGGCGGCACGGCGGGGCTTGTTAACGACGGCGCGGAGAAGATTATCCTGCAGCACTTCGTCGACGTTCCGGACGAAGACGCCCTGGACATCGACACGGACTGGGAGTCCCTGCTGCGCACGTTGACCGGCAATCCCATCGACGGCCAAGCACTCGGCGACCCGCTGGCGGAGGCCATCCTCGGCGCCGACCGCGTCTGCCGCAAGCCGCTGTCTGCAGTCATCCGCGCCGATCGCGTCGGCGACGTGCACCAGACGCTGGCAAGCATCGATCTTGCCGCCCGCATCACGGACAATGGTTCGCTTATCGACGAAGCCACTGCGACACAGCGGTACCGCGAACTCGTGGCCTTCTACGAGGAGACTAAGGCAGCGCGTAGCGCCGTGCTCGTGGCCATCTCCTAAGAACTAGCAGCGCAACTGCTAAGCCGATAACTCCGGCGATGAGGCCGCCGATAACATCGGTAAGCCAGTGCGCCCCGACCCACACGCGCGACAGTGCCACAGCGCCGATAAGCGCGATGATGGCCAGGTCGAGCAGCTTGCGGGCTGTGCGGCGCAATACGGGGATGGCAAGCTGCATCGCGGCCATACCGCTGGAAGTAACCGCTGCCACATGTGCAGAAGGAAACGCCGCGTCATGTAGGTTGACCAGCGAGAACTCCTCACCCGGTCGGTCGCGGTCCAAAAACCACTTCATGGCATAAGTCACCGCAATCGACGAACCGAATGACGCCGGCAGTAGCAACGCCCACGCACGGAAGCGGAACCACAGGAGTGCCGCAGCAACAAGCGTGACCGGCGCGATGTAAATCGGCCGGATAATCTCGCTCAAAGCCAGCATCAAACTATCGACGCGGCCATCCCGCGCCCCATGCAGGTCACTGACCCAGCCCGCAAACGACTGATCCACGCTCCCCGCCAGCTGCGTCTGAGTGAACCACGCCAGTGCACCTAGGACAGCTAACCAACCAATGACATGCCGGGGTCGCGCAATTCGAACACGTGCCACTAGCAGTTCTCCTCGGTTACTTCCCCAATGACTCCTTGGATTATTTCCCGGTCACGGGCGCTGAGGTCGACGTCGGCAAGCAAATCGGGACGACGTTCGGCCGTGCGGATGAGTGACTGGTCGCGCCGCCAACGGTCCACCAGCGCGTGATTGCCGCTGAGGAGAACGTCCGGCACTGCCAGTCCACGCCACTCGCGCGGCTTGGTGTAGGACGGCCCTTCGAGCAGACCGTCAGAGAAAGAGTCCTCCTCGTGGCTTTTGCGATTGCCCAACACACCCGGGATCAACCGCACGACGGACTCCGCAATCACCAGCACCGCCACTTCCCCGCCGATCAGCACATAGTCCCCAATAGAGACCTCACGCACGCGGTAACGATTAGCGGCATCATCAATAACTCGCTGGTCAATGCCCTCGTAGCGCCCGCACGCGAACACAATGTGCTCCTCGTGTGAGAACTCCTGCGCCATCTGCTGCGTAAACGGCTCGCCCGCCGGGGTCGGGACGATCAGCAGGGGCTTCGCTGAATCTTCTTCGCTTAACGACGGCACTTCCGCTGCAGCATAGGAAGATTCCTCGGCCAAACCCAATTTCTGATCATGGCGGACATTGTCCAAATGTGGCACCGCGGACGTGAGCGACTGCTCCGCTTTCAGCGCCGCTACCTCGTCGAGGGCGGGACCCCAGACATCCGGCTTCATAACCATGCCGGGGCCACCGCCGTAGGGTGAGTCATCCACGGCCTGGTGTACACCTGGCGCCCAGTCGCGCAGGTTGTGTACGCCGACGCTCAAAATGCCCTGCTCAATTGCCTTGCCCAGCAGCGCATGACGCAGTGGCTCGAGGTACTCCGGGAAGATTGTGACTACATCGAGACGTAAGCTCACAGCTCCAACAGTCCTTCCGGCGGGGTGATGGTGACAGTAGAATTCTCAAGGTCAACTTCCGGAACGATGTCCTCTACCAGAGGGATGAGTACCTCCCGGGCCCCGTCGTCAAGCGTGACTTCAAGGAGACGATGAGCGGGCGCGCGGACGATAGAAGTGACCTCGCCTATATCCGTGCCGTTATGGACTACGCGCAGGCCTTCAAGTTCAAAGTCATAAAAGTCCTCGTCTTCGAAGACGGGCTCGGCATAAAACTTCATACCCCGATGACGCTCGGCCTCATTGCGGCCCGGAATCTCCTCGAAGCGAATCAGCAAACGCCCCTGGTGCGGGCGTGCCGTTTTCACAGTCAGCTGTTCCTCACGGCCGGCCTGTACACCCAACAGCGTGGCCCCGACTGCGAAACGCCCTTCCGGGTCATCCGTTGTCGCATCGACGACGACTTCCCCGCGCACACCGTGGGGCTTGATCACTCGGCCAATAAGCACCATGTCAGCTACCGACACGCGCACACTCCCTCTCTTATAAAGGCTCTGTAAAACACCCCGCGTAAAGCAAAAAGGCGCCACCCAACACTTCGTCTTGAAGTATAAGGTAGCGCCCGGATTAGCTAAGCGGCGTACTCAGCGTCCTTATTACTCGGCGTCCTCGGAAGCCTCGGACTCAGCAGCCTCAGCCTCGGCAGCCTTTGCGGCCTCCTCAGCTTCCTTAGCAGCCTTAGCTGCTTCCTTGGCCTCGCGGCGCTTAGCGGTGATGGCCTCAGCGGACGGGCCATTGTTGGCCTCTTCCAGAGCCTTGTTGAACAGCTCGAGCTTGGTCGGCTTCGGCTCAGCAACCTTCAGAGTGCCCTCTGCACCCTCGAGACCCTTGAACTTCTGCCAGTCGCCGGTGACCTTCAGCAGAGCCAGAACCGGCTCGGTCGGCTGTGCACCGACGCCCAGCCAGTACTGAACGCGCTCGGAGTCAATCTTGATGATCGACGGCTCTTCCTTCGGCTGGTAGATGCCCAGGTTCTCAATGACCGCACCGTTGCGACGGGTACGAGCATCAGCAACGACGACGCGGTACTGAGCAGTACGAATCTTACCCAGGCGCTGCAGCTTAATCTTGACTGCCATGAGGAGTTCCTCTTTCTTCTATGTCACTGGACAATACTTATGCATCCGAGCTCACGAGTAATTACTAACGAAGTACCTCGGACCGGTTTTGCCCTTGGGATATTTACACTGCGCGTGACCACCGGGCGGCCGTGGCCGGATCCGATGAATTCGCAGTCGTGCCTCAGTTGAGGATTCTCATTGAGACAACTCGAGGTATGTTACCAGCAGTTTTTGGAAATTAACAAAACTGCGCACTCGAAACGCTGCATACCCACTAAAGCTGAACGTCGTTGACAGTGCGGTAACGTAACATTCTATGAAAACCACCGGCACCCAATATAGGTATGACTTGGACGGACTACGGGGCATTTCGATTGCCCTCGTAGTCCTTTTCCATGTTTACGTCGGCCGCGTTTCCGGTGGTGTGGACGTATTCCTCTTGCTCTCCGGGTTTTTCTTCTTCGGCGCGCAGTACCGCAATGCCATCAATCCCCGGCAGTCCATCAATCCATGGTGGAGCATCTGGCGCACGCTGCGTCGCCTAATCCCGACACTAGTGCTGGTCCTCTTTGCGACAACCCTGTTTGTCATTTACTTCATTCCATCGCTTCGCACGATCGACATTGCCCAGCAACTCCGCGCCAGCCTGCTCTACTACCAAAATTATGAACTGGTACTCCAGGGCTCGGACTACGCAGCCGCAGAGAGCGAAACCTCCCCACTGCAGCACCTGTGGTCAATGTCGGTACAGGGCCAGTTTTATCTCGGCTCCATTTTGCTCATCTCCCTACTCGCCTGGATGACGCGCTCACCCCAGATTGTCGGCGCGGTTACCTCACCGGTGGAGGCGAAGCGCACCGACGCTACCGGCGGTAAACTCCGCCGAATCCTCACTCCGTTGCTGGCAGTTATCACTCTCGGCTCGATTGCCTATGCCTTCTATATGCACTCCGAGAACCAGGGGTGGAACTACTACTCCACTGTCAGCCGCCTCTGGGAACTCTGCCTCGGCGCACTACTCGGACTGATTCTTGTCCGGGGATCCATCCCCATGCCCAAGCCACTTCGAGTGCTGTTAGCCAGCATCGGCCTCGCACTGGTAGTCTCCACCGGTTTCATCTTCGACGGCGCCGCACAGTTCCCAGGCCCTTGGACCCTATGGCCCCTCGGTGGTGCTGCGCTGATTATTATCGCCGGCCCTGAGGCGGGCTGGATCTCCAAGTTCCTGGCCAGCCGCCCAATGCGCGAAGTAGGCCAGAGCGCCTACGCGCTCTACCTGTGGCACTGGCCTCTTCTCATCCTGGCCATAAACTACCTCAACCGCGATACTCCGGGGCTGAAGCTTGGCACCGCAGTGATCGTCGTTTCCTTTATTTTGGCCAAACTCACCAACAAGTATGTCGAGCTGCCGCTGGCTCAATCGACTCGCCGACCGACCCGGACTCAGCCCGTCGTCGGCGATGCAATCCACGCAATGAAGCATCGTCGCCCGGCTCGTCGTCTAGCGGCAGTCGGCACTGTTGTCGTCATTGCGTTGGTCGGCATGTCCAGCCTTGTCAACGTGCAACAGGTGCGCGTCGATCGCGCCTCCGCCACCAGCCTAGATCCAGAGGTCTATCCAGGTGCACTCGCGCTTACCGACGGGTACGAGGTCCCCAAGGCAGCCACAAAGCCGAATACCGATTTCATCACGGACCTTTGGCCGGAACCTGCCCTCGATGGCTGCCTTGCGACAGGCGGTGAGGACGTCGGATACTTCCCGCCGAATCGCCGTTGGCGCGATGAGACCCAGCCGTGTGTCTACGGTGATCCAGATGCTAGTGACTCGATTGTCATCGTCGGCGGCTCGCACATGGAACATTGGTTTGCCCCGATTGATGCCTACGGCAAAAACAACGGGTACCGAGTGGTGGTTCTTCTCCGACAAGGCTGTCCAGCGACCTTAGAACCGATCCACGGAGTCGGCGATATCTGCGTGGCCTGGACTTTCGAGGCTCTGCAGAAAATTGACGAGATTCAGCCAGAGATGGTTTTCACCACTTCAACCAGACCCCTGTTCCAGGCGGACCCACCGCAGCCCGGCGACTACACACCGGATGGTTACGTTTCGTTTTTCGCTGCTCTACAAGAACGCGGAATTGATTTCTTCGCCATCCGCGATAACCCATGGGCGCTACGGGAGGACTTGGACCAATTCTCCCCCAGCGTATGCGAAGAAGCGGAAGAAGACTGCACTATCCACCGCAAAACTGCCCTAAATGCAGAAAATCCCGCTGAGGAGATTCTTGCGAACTTCCCCAACGGGCACAGTCTAGATTTCTCCGACATCTTCTGCGGTCCGACCACCTGCCGTAAAGTTATTGGCAATATCTACGTCTACCGCGACAGCAATCACATCACCGATGAACTAGCGGCCACTTTCAGTCCTGAAATGGACCGCCAGATTCAGAAGGCTCTGCGGGACTAGCTACTTCTAGTCCCCGCTACTTCTTGCCCTGTCCGAAGTCGAGATTGTTGAGGTCAAAGTCCTCCATACCTTCTGGCAGCTGATTACCCATCTGCTTCTGCAGCTTCTGCAGTTCAGCCATGCTAGGCATACCCGGTATGCCCTGCATACCTGGCATTCCAGGCATACCGGGCATTCCGCCACCGCGCATTGCCTTCGGCGGCGTTGGACCACGGTTAGCGCCCTTGCGCTTATTCTTGCCCTTGCCCTTTCGACCACGCTTGGCCTTGCGGTTCGATGGGCGACCACCGCCCATACCAAATCGGCCGGCCATCTGCGCCATCATCTTCCGCGCCTCATTGAAACGCTCGATGAGCTGGTTAACCTCTGAAACGGACACACCGGAACCGTTGGCGATACGACGACGTCGTGAAGCATTCAGAATCTTCGGATTCTCGCGCTCTTCCGGAGTCATACCGCGGATAATCGCCTCGATGCGGTCAAGCTGCTTTTCGTCGACCATCTCGGCGGCCTTGGACATTTCCGCGCCGCCGGGGAGCATCTTGAGGATGTTGCCGATTGGGCCCATCTTGCGGACCATCATCATCTGCTCGAGGAAGTCCTCAAGAGTCAGTTCGCCGGAACCAATCTTCTGGGCGGACTTGGCAGCCTGCTCATGATCGATTTCCTTGGAAGCGACCTCAACCAACGTCTTTAGGTCACCCATCCCCAGGATGCGGCTGGCCATACGGTCTGGGTGGAAGACGTCAAAGTCCTCCAACTTCTCGCCCGTGGAGGCGAACAGAATCGGCTTACCGGTGACCTCACGGATAGACAGTGCAGCGCCACCGCGCGCGTCGCCATCGAGCTTGGTCAGTACAACGCCGGTGAAGTCAACGCCGTCTCGGAAGGCCTTGGCGGTCTCTACCGCGTCCTGACCAATCATGGAGTCGATGACAAACAGAACTTCATGCGGGTTGATGGCATCGCGAATGTCGCGGGCCTGCTTCATCAGAACCTCATCGATACCCAGGCGACCTGCGGTATCGATAATCACCACATCGTGGCGATGCTGGCGAGCATAAGCGAGGCCACGGAACGCGGCGTCAACTGGATTGTCCTCGCTGGTGCCCATTTCATGGGTGGAATCGAGGCTGGTGCCCGGGAACGGTGCGAAGCACGGCACGCCTGCACGCTCAGCGACAATTTCCAGCTGCTGCACCGCGCCCGGACGCTGCAGGTCACAGGCGACGAGGACCGGGGTGTGCCCCTGATCCGTGAGGTACCTGGCCAATTTACCGGCCAAGGTGGTCTTACCAGCGCCCTGCAGACCGGCCAGCATGATAACCGTTGGTGGCTGCTTCGACATATTCAGCCGTCGAGTCTCGCCACCGAGGATGTTAATCAGTTCCTCATTGACGACCTCAATAATCTGGTTTGCCGGGTTGACAGTCTGGCTGCCAATAATTTCGTTAGCGCGTTCCTTGATGCGCTTGATGAAGGTACGGACAACCTCGAGGGAGACATCGGCTTCCAGAAGAGCCAGCCGAATCTCGCGGGCGGTGGCGTTAATATCCGCCTCAGTCAGGCGGCCCTTCCCGCCCAGCCCCCGCAGGGCACCCGTCAAACGATCGGAAAGAGACTCAAACAAGTTTCCAGCTCCCCTTTTGCCTTGTTTTTTCTTAACTGTTCTACCGTACCCGCTGGATACTCCATTTGGCACATATCTACAGCTTCGCCTATCGACAACGATTGCAGCCCACCCACCCTAAATGCCCCGATTCGGGTGTAACCAATAGGAAGTAAGAAATAGCAATAGGATGAAGCTCTTTTGTACTCAAGGACGTTAGATTACTGTTCGTTATTTTAACGTGACAATTAAACGAGCCTCCAGATATGAATGCCCTACTGCATAAAGAACGTTTATCCAACCCAGTTACCACCAGCTAGGTAACAGAAAGATAACGCCGGTGGCTAGCTTTTACTAAGGCCACCCTTAGTAAGAACCTCCCCCGGAATGGTGTAAGCCAAATAGCAAACCGGCGGCATTGCAGCAGGTCAAAGCACGCCACTGCGCACCTGATGTTATTCCTATAACTACCTCCAATACCGTTCATATATCAACCAGTTTATGGTTAATCATGAACCTAGTTAACCGCAGTTGGCCTGGTTTTATTTTCCGCCGTGCACGATGAGGGATGAACGGCGAAATCATATTCATTGGTCTCTGACCGTTTGACTCCTTGAGAGGTTTTCATGAAGAAGTTCACCACGGCTATCGCCGCCGCTGCCTTCTCCGCCAGCATGATTGCAAGCGCAGGCACCGCTACTGCACAGATTCCGGACTCAATGCCGACCGAGTGCCCCGCCGGCCAGCACTTTGAGAACGTCGGAGGCACTTTCCAGTGCGTCGCAGACCAGCCTGAGCAGGATTCCACTGACGGAATTCCGGCCCCAATGCCGGACAAGTGCCCAGACGGCCAGCACTTTGAGAACGTCGGCGGAACCTTCCAGTGCGTCGCGGACCAGGAAGCTCCTAAGCCCGAAACACCGGGCGACAATGAGTCCCAGCCGGGCGACCCCGGAAACCCAGGCATTTCTGATAAGCAGTGCCCGGAGGGCGAGCACTTCGACATGAGCAAGCCAGTTCCAGGCAACCCGAATGTCTTCGGTGTCTGCGTCAAGGACGAGGCGAAGCCGGACACTGACAAGCCAGGCACGGACAA
The DNA here is from genome assembly GCF_001809925.1 of Corynebacterium sp. HMSC064H12. Classification (NCBI taxonomy): domain Bacteria; kingdom Bacillati; phylum Actinomycetota; class Actinomycetes; order Mycobacteriales; family Corynebacteriaceae; genus Corynebacterium; species Corynebacterium sp. HMSC064H12. The sequence continues at coordinate 41,262 of NZ_KV799352.1, forward strand.
GCCGGACACCGAGAAGCCAGGCAAGGACGGCAAGGACGGTAAGCCAGGCAAGGACGGTAAGCCAGGCAAGGACGGCAAGCCGGGCAAGGACGGCAAGGATGTCAAGGTAAACGTTGACATCAAGATCTCTGCTGAGTGCAAGAACGAAAACAAGTGCACGAAGGAAGAGAAGAAGGCCAAGGAAAAGGCCGAGAAGAAGGCTTCCGAGTCCAAGAAGACGACCTCTTCCGAGAATGTAAAGAAGGTTTCGGACTCCAAGAAGTCTGAGCAGAATACCTCGGAGTCCAAGAAGGCTTCTTCGACTCAGAGCACTGGCCTGGCAGCCACCGGCGTTGACGCCACCACCCTGGGCGGAGCCGCTCTGGTTCTCCTTGTCGGCGGTGTCGCCGCTACCCGCATCGCCCGCAAGAACCGCTAAGAAGCTTGGGGTTCTACCCCGGTAACGAAACATAAAATGCTCCTGATGCCTATTTAGCATCGGGAGCATTTTTGTGCGCCATACCTCCGAAAAGTCATAGCTCCTATAGCCCGAAGCATAAAACCTCACAGGCACCGATTTTTTACCGAACCTCTACGCCCCATCCACCTTTCACCACCCGACACAATCAGGTACCACGCTTCGCTAGCGAAGACAGAAAAGCCCCCTACCGAGTCGACAGTGACTGGTTCTATAAACGCCCTACCCACAACGGGTGTACACACTCAGCGTTGTAAATATAAGTTCCCACTTCCCCTTACTGGGGTTTGGACAAGTCAACAATTTCTCTTTACCCCCCCCTTCCCAAACCCATACCACCAAAGACTGTAATTAGTTATTAGAATCAAAAGTGTGAACAGTGTTCCCCCTTAAGTCCTTTGATTGCAGGGCTTTCCTATAGACATTGTGAGGTTTCCAAATGAAGAAGCTCTCTTCGACCATGGTGGCCGCTGCCGCTTCAGCCGGCATGCTCATCGGCGTTGGCGCCGCCACCGCACAGATTCCTGACCCCGCCCCGTCGGAATGCCCCGCCGGTCAACATTTTGAAAATGTTGGCGGTACTTTCCAGTGTGTAGATGACGCTGCAAATCCGGATCCAGGAGGTTCATCTAACGATGGCATCCCACCGGGCGTTGAGGACACCCAGACCTGTCCCGACGGTTCCCCGCGTGACATGAGCAAGATTGACCCGGCAACCGGGGCTTACGGTGCTTGTGGCACTTCAGATGATTCCGGCCCAACTCCGGAGCCTGATGAAGATGCCCCAGAAAATGACGGAATTCCGCCGGGAGTCGACGACACCGCAACGTGCCCCGACGGTTCCCCGCGTGATATGAGCAAGATTGACCCGGCAACCGGAGTCTACGGCTACTGTCCGACCTCCGATGACGAAACTCCGGGCGACGATGAAAACCCAGGTGACGAACAGCCCGGGGAGGACGAGAATCCTGGGGAGGAAAATCCAGGCGACAAGCCCGACAACCCTAAGAATTACGGTAAGAAAACCGGGACCAAGAACACTGGTCTAGCAGTCACTGGTGTTCAGGCGACTGCCCTCGGCGGTGCCGCTCTTGCACTCTTGGTCGGTGGCGTGGCAGCTACCCGCCTCGCACGCAAGAATTCTAAGGATTCCTAGCACAACTCTCCGCTAGATTCCTAGCACCTCAACATTAAAGGCCCCGGAGCCCCGCGTATCCTCTACAGAAATCTACGCGGTGGCTCCGAGGCCTTTATTTTTGCCGGGGGCAACGGGCGACGCTGTACTCACCAATCGATGGAAAATTCACTCATCGATGTTAGTTACTATTTGCGGCCGCCGAGCAGTGCGTCTACGAAGCTCTCCGGCTCAAACGGCGCCAGGTGGTCAGCACCTTCACCAAGGCCAACCAACTTCACCGGCACACCGAGCTCGTTTTGCACCTGGAATACAATGCCGCCCTTCGCGGTACCGTCCAGCTTGGTCAGGGCAACGCCGGTGATGTCTACTACATCCCGGAACGTACGAGCTTGCAGTAGACCATTTTGGCCAACCGTCGCGTCCAAAACCAGGATGACTTCGTCAACCTGAGCCTTCTTCTCCACCACGCGCTTAATCTTGTCCAGTTGGTCCATCAGACCGACCTTGGTGTGCAGGCGGCCGGCGGTGTCGATGAGCACCACATCAGCGCCGGACTCGATACCGTGAGCAACTGCCTCAAATGCAATAGAAGCAGGATCGGCGCCTTCAGCGCCGCGAACGGTCTCCGCGCCAACGCGTCGCCCCCAGGTCTCCAGCTGGTCGGCTGCAGCAGCACGGAAGGTATCCGCTGCGCCGAGAACAACACGGTGGCCACCGGCGACCAGTACACGAGCCAGCTTGCCCGTCGTCGTGGTCTTACCTGTGCCGTTGACACCGACTACCAGAATCACTGCGGGCTTGCCCTCGTGCGGAAGTGCGCGGATGGAGCGGTCCATCTCAGGCTTGCACTCCTCAATCAACACCTCACGCAGCAGGGCGCGCACTTGCTCTTCCGTGCTCACCTTCTGGCTGGCAATACGCTCGCGCAGCTTATCGACGACACGCTGCGTCGCAGCCGCACCGAGGTCAGCCATAACCAGGATGTCTTCAACCTCTTCCCACGCGTCCTCATCAAGGTCACCCGCGCCCAAGATGCCGAGCACAGACTGGCCAATTGCATTCTGCGACCGTGACAGACGACCGCGCAGGCGGCCCAGACGTCCCTCAGCCGGGTCGATGGAGTCAATCTGCTGTTCTGCTTCTGGCTCTGGCGTCGGCTCCGGCGCAGCTTCCGGCTCCGGCTCTGGCGTCGGTTCTGGTTCGGGAGTCGGCTCCGGCTCCAGCTCCGGTTCAGGAGCAGGAACTACCTCTACCTCAGGCTCTGCTTCGGGCTCTGGTTGTGGTTCCGGCTCGGGCTCTGATTCCTCTTCCCCGGCCGTTGGCAAATCGATTGGGATTTCCCGCATTACGCGGTCATAATCCCCCTCCATTTCGGTGGGGTTATCCGGAATAACCAGTCGACCTTCTGGTTTCAGCAGTGAACCGTCCGGCTGATCGGCAGGTATATCAGCCTGCTTTTCCTCTGGCTCCGGGGCCTGCTTTTCAATCGGCTTTTCCGCCGGTTTCGGCATCGGTTTTTCAACCGGCTGCTTCTCGCGGGTATCAGTCCCACCACCGGCCGGAGCGAAGTTAAAACCACTAGTGGCCTGGTAATTTCCAGACTTCTCCTGCTGGGTGAGTTCCTTAGTATCTTCCTTCGCAAAGGAAATGCGCTGGTTCTTCCTGCGGACATAGCCCACAACAAAGAGCAGCGCGATAATAACGACAATCGCGACGACAAGGAGTATCCACTGAGTTGGAGTCATAACTCTCATTATGCAGTATCAACGACTCTTCCTCACTTACTCCGCGCTTACTCCGCTCCTGTCGACGGAGTTGCGGATGCCGGTGACATTCGCTGCGAGATTACTCGAGTCACACCATCGCCCCGCATGGTCACGCCGTAGAGCACATTCGCAACGTCCATTGTTGGCTTCTGGTGCGTAATGACAATCAGCTGACTGGTCGCGCGGAGTTCCTCGAGCAGCGCAATAAGGCGACGCAGGTTAACGTCGTCAAGCGCGGCTTCCACCTCGTCGAGTACGTAAAAGGGACTCGGGCGCGCGCGGAAAATAGCGACGAGCATTGCCAGCGCCGTCAGCGACTTCTCGCCGCCGGAGAGCAACGACAGCCGCTTAACCTTTTTGCCCGGCGGGCGGGCTTCAACCTCGATACCTGTCGTGAGCAGGTTGTCCGGCTCGGTGAGAACCAGTCGTCCGTCGCCGCCCGGGAAAAGCGTTTGAAAGACTGCGGGGAATTCTGCCTCGACATCGTTCCACGCGTCTGTGAAGAGCTGCAGGATCGTGGCATCGACTTCCTCGACAACATCGGTGAGGTCCTGGCGGGCCTTGAGGACATCATCGAGCTGCGTGGATAGGAAAGAGTAGCGCTCCTCCATCGCCTTATACTCCTCCAGCGCCAACGGGTTGACGCGGCCGAGCACACGCAGATCCTTCTCCGCCTGTTTGAGCTGCTTCGTCACGGCTGCGCGGTCGAAGTTCTCATCAGGAGCAAAGTCCGCGAGCAGGTCATCGACAGACAGCCCCAACTGGTCGACGATGCGCTCTGCAGCCTCGGTCACGCGGACCTGCGCCTGCGCACGGGCGATGTCGCCCTGGTGCGCGGAATCCGTTAGCTGTGCCAGCTCACGTTGCGCCGCATTTGCCTCCGTCCGGGCCGCTGATAGTGCCTGCGACACTGTCTTCTTCTGCGCCTCGGCATCGTCGCGATCGGCCTCTGCCCGCGCCAACGACACGTTGACCTTCGCATGCAAATCCTCAGCCAGCTCCGCGACAACTTCTGCCAATTCGCGCTGGGCAACCTTCGCCATCTGCGCCTGCTCATGGCGGGCCTTCGCTACGCGCTCCGATGCAGCCTGGCGACGGAGCCGCTCGGCCTTGCCTCGTACACTCGACAGTCGCTCCTCTGCCGTACGCAGCGACAGACGCGCCTCTGTTTCCATGGCGCGCACAGCCGTCAGCGCCTCCGAGGCACGGTCACGTTCGCTTGTCGACGGTTCCCCCTCCTCGGGGTCACGGTCAACGCGAGCTAAGCGGTCTGCGACCACCGCCAACTCCTTCTGGAGCTTCGTTACTCGGTCCGCGGCTTCGGCTCCGCGCTGCTCAGCGCGTTCGGCATCATGCACCACGCCGGACAGCTGCGCTGTGGCCCGAGTTCGGGCATCCGTGAGGACCTTCATACGACTCTGGTGTTCACGCAGCGCAGCACGGGCGGCCGCCGCGTCCGTGCGGCGGTCCTCTTCTTCGGCCTGTGCACCGGAGAGCACACCACCGAGGTCACTCAAACGCACCTGTGCTTCTGCTAGTTCTTCGCGAGTCTTAGCAATGTCGGCGGCGATTTCCACACCTGATGCAGTGCCACCAGCACCGCCAGCTACCCAACCAGAGCCACGCAGCACACCATCGCGGTCAACAACGCGCAGTCGAGTATCCTGGGTCACCAGCTCACGGGCGACGTGCTCGTCGTCGCAGGCCACGACGTCAACGAGCAGAGAGGTCAACGAACCCGAAAGCTCCGCGGGCACTGTCACATGATCGAGCAGCCAGGATGCCTGTGCGGGCAGAGTGATGTCCAAGCGCCAAGAGTCGGATGCATCCGCAGAATTGATAACAACGGCACTGCCCTTGCCCGTGGCCACAAGCTCGTCGATAAGCGAATCTCCACTGCCCTCGCTGACCAGTGCTTCGGCGGCCGCGCCGAGGGCGGCAGTGAGCGCTTTTTCCCAGCCAGCGTCGACATCGATGACTTCAGAGAGAACGCCGAGTTCGTGTTTTTCACGTAGCCACGCGGTGCCGTCGTTGGCAGCGGCGGTGCGGGCGGTCTCCAGAGCTTCGATGCGGGCGGACAGACCTGAGACACTGCGTTCGAGGTCGCGCTCGTCAGCGCGGAGTTCTTTCAACCGTGTAGAGGCCAGCTCTGCTTCTCGGTTGGCCTGTTCATAAGCACTCTGCAGCTCGGGACCTTCGAATTCGGCCTCGGCTAGTTCCTGCGCGGCGTTTTCCACGGCTTCGGTGGCATCGGCACGGCGTTCGTCGGCCTCATTGGTTTGCTCGGCAAGGCGTGCAGCTTCGGCTTCGGCGGCTTCCAAGCGGGTGCGCAGAGATTCTTCTGCGGAAATGAGACGAACCACGCCTTCGCGACGGTCGGCGATTGCGCGAACGGCCGCGAGGTGCTCCGCTTCGGCTTCACGGAAAGTCTCCTCGGCGTCGAAGAGCGTTTCGCGGATTTCCTCCAGTTTTTCGCGGGCCTCTGCCTCAGCCTCAGCGAGCGTGGCTTCTTCGGTGGCGGCGTCGTCGGCCCTCTGCTCCAGGAAGTCCGGGTCTGGGCCTACCCACGGAGCGACGGAGTGGTCGGCCGCGCGATCGGCGGCGATGCGGGCCGTCGCTTGGATACGCTCACCGAGTGCGGAGAGACGAAACCACAAATCTCGGGCAGCATCGGCAGCTGGAGTGATGTCCTCCAGTTCGGCTTCGAGTTCTGCAGTGCGCTCAGCGGCAATCTCGGCTCGCTCCGTGGCGGCCTCCACCTTTTCCTCAATGAGCTTGGCTTGACCAGCAATGTCATTGAGGCTGTCCTGCAAATCCACGAAGTCCGCGGCAGCCAAACGCAACTTGGCGTCGCGCAGGTCTGCCTGCACAGTCTGGGCGCGAGAGGCGGCCTCAGCCTGACGCTTCAGCGGTTTGAGCTGACGGGAAAGCTCACCTGTCAGATCCTGCAGACGGTCGAGATTGGCCTGCATCGACTGCAGCTTGCGCTGCGCCTTTTCCTTGCGACGGCGGTGTTTGAGCACGCCTGCGGCTTCTTCGATAAACGCACGACGCTCCTCTGGCCGCGATTCCAGAATCTGCGAAAGCCGACCCTGGCCGACGATGATGTGCATCTCGCGGCCAATGCCGGTGTCGCTGAGGAGCTCTTGGACATCCATGAGGCGGACGCGAGAACCGTTGATTTCGTACTCACTTGCGCCGTCGCGGTACATGCGACGCGTGACAGAGACTTCCTTATATTGAATGGGAAGTGCCCCATCGGAATTGTCGATGGTAAGAGTGACCTCCGCGCGCCCCAAAGGCTTTCGCCCGGAGGTTCCCGCGAAGATGACATCTTCCATTTTGCCGCCACGGAGGGTCTTGGCGGAATGCTCACCCATAACCCACGCGAGGGCATCGACGACATTCGACTTACCAGATCCATTCGGGCCGACAACTGCGCAGATGCCGGGCTCGAATTTCATCGTCGTCGCCGAAGCGAAGGATTTAAAGCCCTTCAGAGTCAGCGATTTCAAATACATGGGGCAATATCTTACCCGTAGTTACGGTTTGGAGCTGAATTACCCCAAGCACGCACCCTGTTACACAAGATTGTTTACACAGCGTTGTTTACACCACTGCCTGCTTAGTTGACGCGTAGGCCGACTCACCGTGCTGAGCGACGTCGATACCAGAATGCTCCTGCTCGCCGTGGATACGCCAACCGACGGTTGCCTTCAGGACTCGGGCAATGATGTACGTCAGCACGCCTGAGAACACCGCTGCGACGACAGCAATAATGACCTGGATGGCAAACAACTTCAGGCCGTCGATGCCACCGCCGGTAAGCAGTCCGCGATCATTAGCCAGCAGGCCAACACCAATCGTTCCCCACATAGCTGCAACCAGATGCAGACCAACCACATCCAGGGTGTCATCGAAGTTGAATTTGTACTTCAAGCCCACTCCCCAGCAACCCAGCGCACCGCCGATATAGCCCAGAATGATTGAGGTCACTGGGTTCATATCTCCTGCGGCCGGAGTAATAGTCACAAGCCCTGCGATGACACCCGAAGCGGCGCCCAGCGAGGTGGGATGCCCATCACGAATACGCTCGAGTGAAATCCAGCCGAGCATACCCACGCACGCTGCCACCGTCGTATTCAGCCATGCCAGACCAGCGACACCGTCGGCCGCAAATGCCGAACCGCCGTTGAAGCCGAACCAGCCGAACCACAGCAGTGCAGCACCCAGCATGACGAGTGGCAGATTGTGCGGGCGATGCTGGCTGCCATCGATGGACTTGCGCTTACCGACGATAATCGCCAGCACCAAAGCGGCAGTACCAGCAGCAATGTGCACAACCGTACCGCCAGCGAAGTCAATTGGAGCGATCAATGCTTCACCGTCAGCGGTACCGAACAGCTTTGCCGACAGCCCCTCTGCCGAGTGGCTCAGCAGGCCACCGCCCCAGACCATGAAGGTCATTGGGAAGTACACCAGCGTCGTCCAGAAGCCGACGAAGATCAACCAGGTGGAGAACTTCACGCGTTCGGCCAGCGCCCCAGAGATCAGCGCTACAGAAATCGAGCAGAACGTGAGCTGGAACCCAATGTCGATGATGTTTGGGTAACCGTTCGCACTCGCAATGTAGTTGCCGTCGCCATCCGTGATTGAGTTACGCAGACCGAAGAACTCGAATGGGTTGGCAAAAACACCACCGATCGACTGCGATCCGTAGGACATCGACCAGCCCCACAGCACGTAAATGGCACCGACAACGCCGACAGCACCAAAGCTCATCATCATCATCATCATGTTGAGCACCGACTTCTGTCGCGACATGCCGCCATAGAACAGCGCGAGCGCCGGTGTCATCAGCAAAACCAACGAAGCCGAAATCAGCATCCACGCTGAGTTTCCAGACTGTGCAATTACTTCTTCAGGCGTCATATGTGCCTCCCCTGCCTGTCAGTAGGTAGTTATTAACTTAATCCACTCGCCTTTCGTATTTACGTATTCTTTTTCCCGGTTGCGTAGGTTTTTAGCGCTCTGAGACCTCTACAACGCACCAATCGACTACCTCAAGACACGAAAAATCCCCCGCCAACTGCGCAAAAACAATGACATAGAGCGAGGGATAGAACGTATTCGAATTTTTCGGATTCCTACACCGACATGGGGGGGGGAGGAAGGCAGTTGGCACCCGCTTAACGACGGTCAAACGTGCTCAATGCACCCTTCGGTTCCTGCCATAACGGCACCACTGCCGTCACATCGCCCGGAGTATTCGGCCCCTCAAGCCAAGCGAGCAAACTCTCACAGTCTGCCCGTGGCCCTTCAGCAACAACTAACACCCGACCATCCGGGTAGTTCTGGGCGTAACCAACCAACCCCAACTCCAGAGCCGTCGCGCGGGTGTACCAGCGAAAACCAACACCTTGAACACGACCGTGTACCCACGCGGTGAGGCGGACGTCGTTAAGCAACATCGGACTCACGCACTGTCATCGGGTCGGAACCGTCCCAGCACTCAATCTTGTCGTGGCCGCGGACGTTAGGCAGATCATCGCGGTGGAATACCGGATTAAGCCCCTTGGACTTCTGCTCGGAGTAATTCTTTAGTAGGGCGACAGCTACGCCGCCCAGCGGCAGAATGGCGATGATATTGATGGTGGCCATGAGTGCGGAGAAAGTATCTGCAAGCGACCAGACGAGCGGCACGGAACCGACAGCTCCGCCAATCACGCACAGGATGACCAGGACGCGCACGGTATTCAGGACAGCCTTGCTCTTAGACAGGAACGGGATATTTGCTTCGGCGTAGTAGTAGTTGCCCACCAGCGAGGAGAACGCAAGGAAGAAAATGATAACCGTAACCGCGTGGATAGCCCACGTACCCACCTGCGCTGACAGCGCGGTCTGAGTCAGCGCGGTGCCCTCTACATCGCCGCCGAAAGTCGGGTCGGACAGCAGGATGATAACCGCGGTGATGGTACAGACGACCCAGGTATCGAAGTAGACGCCCATGGTCTGAATGAGGCCCTGCTTGACCGGGTGCGACACCGATGCCGTCGCCGCCGCATTCGGAGTGGAACCCATACCGGCTTCATTGGAGAACAGACCGCGGCGAATACCCTGCATCATGGCGGTACCGACGGCAGCACCAGCAATCTCACGGATACCGAAGGCGTGCTCAAAAATCAGCTTGATCATGCCCGGCACCTCGGTGATGTTGAGAGCCAAGACAATCAGGCCGAGGATAATGTAGGCCACGGCCATAATCGGCACGACAATCTGCGTCACCGCCGAAATACGCTGCACACCACCGAAGATGATGACACCAGCCAAGATTGCCAGCACGATACCGACACAGAACTTAAAGATCGGTGTCTCCTGCCCGGTCGACTGAGCCACAGCCGCCGTAATCGAGTTGGACTGCACCGCGTTGAACACGAAACCGTAGGTCACCGTGATAGCGATGACGAACAGCGAGGCCATCCAGCGCCAGTTCTCCCCTAGCCCCTTGGTGATGTAGTAGGCCGGGCCGCCTCGGTAAGAGTCCTTATCCCGCACCTTGTACAGCTGTGCCAGCGTAGACTCCACGAAGCTGGTTGCGCCACCAATCGCGGCGAGCAGCCACATCCAAAACACCGCGCCAGGGCCACCGGTGGTGATCGCCACCGCCACACCTGCGACGTTTCCGGTACCCACGCGTGAGGCTGCCGAAATTGTAAAGGCCTTAAAGGCCGAGATGCCCTTGACGCCCTCAGAAATATCAGAGGGCTTTTCAGTGATGGCCCTGAACATCTCCGGGATGTACCGGATCTGCACCATGATGGTCCGCCAACAGAAGTACAAACCTGTACCAATCAGCAGAACAATCATGAGCAGCCAGTACTTGTCATTCCAAGCATTTACCCAGTCGGTTGCTTGCTCCATGAAACTCATAAGGAAATTCTAGCGCTGACAGGTGGGACACAGATAACTCGATCTATTCCCAAATGGCAGACGGACAATTGCGCGCCCACACCTCGAGCACGGCTCCCCCGCTTGGCCATAGGCGTTCAAGCTCCGCTCGAAATAGCCACTTTCGCCGTTGACATGCACATATAACGCATCGAAGCTCGTGCCACCCGCCGCTAGCGCCCGCTGAAGTACCGCTTGCCCCTCGCGCAAAAGTTTCGCTAAACGACGGACCGAAAGGTCACACGCCGGCACGCGCCCATCGACCTTCGCTGCCCAAAGCATTTCGTCGGCATAGATGTTACCGATACCCGACACAATGTTCTGGTTGAGCAATACGGCCTTAATCGGCGAACGCGACTTCATCATGCGGTGTGCAAGTGCAACCACATCGACAGTTGGCTCCAATAGATCGGGCGCGATCTTGGCTGCGGGTTCCGGAACAAAGCGACCGTGGGATTCGACCATTTCACAGGCCCAGACCCAACCAAAGGTGCGCTGATCGTTGAAGTTGATAAGGTGCCGAGCGCCGTCCGGCAGGGCTATGTCAAATGCGGCCCTGGTGTGGCGTCCGGGCAGCGTATCGGGCGTGTACGGAGCTTCCACACGCAATTGGCCGCTCATACCCAGGTGGATGGCAATTGCGGAGTCGTCGTCAAGCGTGAGCCACATGAACTTGCCGCGGCGATCCGTAGCGATAACCGTGCGCCCGCGCGTGCGACCGATAAACTCTGCGGCACCACCGGGTTGGCGCCGCACGGCACGAGCGTTGTAGACGAAAGTGTCCTCGATGCGGCCACCGACGACGTAAGCGTCGAGACCGCGGCGTACGGACTCGACTTCAGGAAGCTCGGGCATTATGCCAGTGCAGTATGCGCCTGATGCGCGGCGTGCATCTCGGCTTCCTTCTTCGTGGCGCCGGTACCGCTGCCCTTAACCACGCCGTCAACCAGCACGTCGACGTAGAAAGTTAGGTCATGGTCGGGGCCGGTGGTGCGCACAGTGTACTCGGCAGCCGGTAGTTGCTTGGCCGCCAGGCGCTCCTGCAACAGCGTCTTCCAGTCCCGACCGCGAGACTCCGTCGGGGCATCGTCAATCATCTGGTTGAACAGGCGAAGCACGGTCTCGCGGGCAACCTCGAAGCCATGCTGCAGGTAAATAGCACCCAGCAGCGCCTCGGTGGTGTCCGCGAGAATCGAGTGCTTATCCGCGCCACCGGTGGCCTTCTCACCGCGGCCGAGGAGAATGTGCTCTCCCAGCCCGATACTGCGGGCCAGGTCAGCCAGCGCGTACATGTTCACGACACCTGCGCGCATCTTGGAAATATCCTGCTCAGCGCGGTCCGGGAAGCGACGGTAGAGTTCTTCAGCAACGCACATGCCCAGCACGGCGTCGCCCAGGAACTCTAGCCGCTCGTTATTGGTCAGCATGCCATTTTCATTCGCGAAACTGCGGTGAGTCAAAGCGAGCTTCAGGGACTCCTCTGATAGCTCAACACCGAGTTTTTCCAGCAGCGGGGCGTGATCGACGGCCTCGAAAGCCGCCTTTCTAGCCGCCTCACCGGTTAGCCGACGCTTGCGGCTCATCCGTTATATCTCCTTTAAAGTCTTCGTCTAAGTCGTCGTCGATTACTTCTCGTCGCCGAGCGAGCCAAACTTTTCCGCCAGGCCAGCCCAACGCGGATCAATGCGCTCCTCTTCACCCGAGATGCCGTCTGGCTCCGGCACTTCTGAGTCCGACTCAGCACAGCTGGAATCGAAATCCAGACAGGTCGGATTGAAGGGCAGATTCAAGCCCGCCTCATCGATGACGGCTTGAGTGATATCCACCGTATTGTCGACGATCTGGCCAACTTCGTCCTCAAGGTCTTCTTCCTCGGCATCGTCGCCTGTGATGAAGTCCTCGTTGTTGGAAAAGACAGCCGAAATGTGGAAGCTGAGCTCCGGATTCAGCGGGGCTAGGCAGCGGACACACTCGCCGGTGGCCTTGGCAGTCACAGTCGCGTCAACCATGACACCACTGCCGAGGTTCGTGACAATGCCGTCAACGACAACCTCCTCGCCAGCGGCGATGCCAATCATCTCGACACCAACGCGGACGGGGCTATCGCCTACCTTGCGGAACTGCTCGGGCATGCCGCCCTGCAGACATGTCGAAACGTCCAGAACAAATGGGGATGAGTCAGTCATGATAGACCTCAGTCTACCCCGAAGATGCGCTAACGCTCGTACCGGCGGCGTTCCTGCCCCTCGGAGAAGGAAGACGGCGCGCTCTGTGCCCCTGCACCACCGCCGACGGCACCGGCTCCCGAACGCAGTACCGAGCGATTGCGACCGACATTACGCAGGGTCTCCTGGAGAGTCTGTTCAAACTCAGCGAGCTTGGAATCAACGTAGCGGTCACACTCTTCACGGAGGCGAGAGGAATCCGCGTGTGCGTCGGAAAGCAGACGATTCGCCTCGTCATTGGCTTCGCGGACGACCGTCGACTCAGCGACCAGGCGAGCCTGCTCTTCACGGCCTTCCGCAACGGAACGCTCGTAGGATTCGTTACCAGCGTGAATCAGGCGATCGGACTCGGCAGAAGCACGATCCACAATGCTGTCATACTCGTGCTGAGCATCCTCGCGGAGGCGACGGGCGTCGTCCTCAGCGGCCGCGACGGTGCCAGCTGCGTGGGCATTGGCATCCTCGACGGTGTGGTTAGCGCGGGCCTCGGCCTCGTCGACAATGCGATGGGCTTCTTCATCCGCAGTCGAAATGGTGTTGTTCGCCCGGGCTTCAGCATCGTTGATAATCTCATCCCGCTGATCCAAGACGTCCTGCGCGTCATCGAGCTCAGCCGGGAAAGCATCCCTCAGCTCATCGAGCAACTCGAGAACACGCTGACGCGGAACCATACAATTGGCCGACAGTGGCACGCCGTGTGCCTCTTCTAGGATCTGGACCAGTTCATCAAGAGATTCGAAGACGCGAAACATGACTTACATGCTACTTCAGTCGGCGCTGCAGGGCGTGCAAGACAGGCTCGGGAACTAGCCCTTCCACCGAACCGCCGTAGCGAACAACTTCCTTCATCAGTGTCGACGACACATGACCGTACTTCGGATCAGCCTCCACAAAGAGAGTCTCAATGCCCGTCATGCGCCGATTCATCTGCGCCATGGGAGCCTCGTACTCGTAGTCCGCCGCCGAGCGCAGCCCCTTGACCAGGCAGGTAATACCCTGCGCGGACGTGTAGTCAACCAACAGCTTCGACCAGGAGTCCACCTGCACATTGTCCAAGTGCTGCGTGCACTGCCGAATGAGGTCCATGCGCTCTTCGACGTTGAACATGCCCTGCTTATTCGGGTTGTGGGTAACCAACACGGTCAATTGATCGAATTGGCGCGCGGCACGCTCAATCACATCGAGGTGACCAGAGGTCATGGGATCGTAGGAACCGGGGCAGCATGCGTGAGTCATAGAGGTCAAACCACCTTTGGCCGTCGTAAAGCGTAAAGAAGAGCGTTAAGCGTTGTAGATAGCGGTGTCGAAGCGCGCCAAACCGTGAATGCGACGCTTCAGCTTCTGCTGGAGCTGTTCGTAGCCCTCGGGCCACTGCGTCTCCTCGTCATCGCGGTGACGCTCCACAGTCACGACCGCGCCCGGCGCGAGGAAACTGCGCAGCGCCTCCAGCATCTCTGTAACGGCCTCCCCCGCCAGCTCATAGGGCGGATCCGCAATAACGCGGTCAAAAGGCTCGCCCGGCGCGCCCGCAAGGTACGACGACACTTTCATCGGAGACACGGCCACATCAGGATGCCCCACGGTGCGGATGTTCTTTTCAATAGCGGCAATGGCGTTCGGATTGTTTTCCACCAACACGACGGAACGCGCGCCGCGAGAAGCCGCTTCCAAACCGAGCGCACCCGAGCCAGCAAACAGGTCGAGAACGCGAGTTCCCTCTAGCCCAAAGCGTGTGGACCAGGAAGAAAAGATGGCTTCCTTCGCGCGGTCACTAGTTGGCCGAGTGGTCTCTCCCTTAGGCGCGACTAGCCTACGACCGCGTGCCTCACCTGCAATAATGCGGGTCATCTACTTCCCTTCGTGCGATGTGTTCTCGTTGCCGTTGTGCTGTGCCGTGGCGCTGTGAGTTGCTGGCGTGATTCGTGCCAGCAGCTGACCGCCTTCGACATCCACAAATTGATCTGCCGCCACCTCCGCGACCGTGCCCGGGCAGGGCGCTAAAACCGGCGCTTCTAGCTTGACGGCCTCCACGACCGCAATAACCTGACCGGTCGTCACCGAGTCTTTCTCGGCGACCTCCCAGCGGACTACTCCTGCAAAAGGTGCACAGACATTTACCATGCCCAACAGTCTACTTTGGTCTTACTAGGAGCGGTCCAAGTAGTTCGACTGCTCTTCATCGATATCGGAGATAAGCTCTCCCACAAGCCTTTCATCACTGTCGAGGAGAGCCGTGGCATCGTGTCGGGTGCGCTCGATGATCTCGCCGTCGGTGGTGAGGTCCACCAGGCCGAGGCCTGTTGCCAGTCCCGATTGGTCATCGCCGAGCAGATCGCCGAAACTACGCGTGGCCAGGTCCAACTCCGCCAGTTGAATGCCGTCGGTGGTGGCGGCAATGCGATCTAGCCGGGTGCGCTCTGGTGTCTGTGAATGCGTGTGTGTACACAGGAAGCACAGTCCACCACGGTCACCACGGCCGACACGACCGCGCAGCTGGTGGATCTGCGAGATGCCGTAGCTCTCGGCGCGGCGAATCATCATGATCGTGGCCTCTGGTACATCCACGCCGACTTCGATAACTGTGGTGGCCACCAGCACATCCAGCTGTCCTGTGGCAAAGGCCTGCATCACGCGGTCTTTGTCCTCCGGTGCCATATTGCCGTGCAACTGACTGATACGTACACCGGGCAGTTTCTTCCTCGCTCGGTCGAACACCGCCTCCACGGACTCGTCGAGGAACTGTTCCTCGTCGCGGGTAATGCGGGGACAGACAATGAAGGCGCGGTTGCCCTTGGCCACTTCTTCCCCAATCCGCTCCCAGGTTCGTGCCTCCCAGCGCGGCTTTTCCAGCGTCGGTACGACAAAGGATTGGATTTCCTGACGTCCCCGTGGCAATTCCGTCAACTGCGAAACTGCGAGGTCGCCAAAAATGGTCATCGCTACCGTGCGCGGAATCGGGGTTGCCGACATCACCAACAGATGCGGTGTCATTCCACCCCGTCCCCTACTTCGCAGCTGATCGCGCTGGCGCACACCAAAGCGGTGCTGCTCATCGACGACCACCAGCCCGAGATCGAAGAACTCCACGCCCTCACTGAGCAGGGCATGCGTGCCGACGACAATGTCAGCCTCCCCGTTGACTGCCTCCAACAGGGTTGCCCGGCGCTCCTTCGTCGACATCGATCCCGTCAACAGTCGTACAGTCACTGCTACTCCGGCTTGCTCCAGCATCGCTGTCAGCGATCGGTAGTGCTGTTGGGCCAGGACTTCCGTCGGCGCCAGCATCGCGCACTGCCTGCTGGCATCGACTGCTTGCAGCATTCCCAGCAGGGCCACCACGGTTTTACCCGAGCCAACTTCACCTGCTAGCAGGCGGTTCATTGGGTTAGGCCTCGCCATATCGTGCGCAATATCGGCTGCGACCGCGACCTGACCGTCGGTAAGCGAAAACGGCAACCCCCGGCGTAGCTCGTCGCGAAGTCCCCCGGCGACTTCCATGCAGGCCGGCGCGGTGAGGCTCGCTTGAGTACGCTTGCGTGCACCAACGGCGAGCTGGAGCTCAAGCGCTTCGTCGTACTTCAGTCGGGCAAGCGCGATGTCGGGGCCCGCGATGGAGGGAAAGTGTGCGCCACGCAGCGCGGAATCGAAATCGGTAAGTCCCTCCGGTGCGGCGGGCAACGGGTCTGGCTGCAGCGGCAACCATTCGAGGATGCGCTGCATGTACAGAGCCAGGTGAATACCCGCTACTCCTTTGCGGCCACGGTAAATGGGCAAGTAAGGACGCGTGAGCAACCGCTGCATCTCCGCAATCCCCTTGGCTGTCTTCGTCAGCGTGGCCAGCTTGCCAGTGGCTGCGCCTACCGAACCGTCGGCTTTGAGCACCATGCAATCAACATTTTTCAGCTGTAGCTCATTGCGGAACTCGCTGAGCGTGCCAACAATGAGCAGACGCACACCGGGGTGCAGCATATTGCGCAGCCATTCGGCACCGAAAATCGCGGCCGGAAGAATGCGCACGCCGTCGCTGACATAGATTTTCAGTGGCTTGCGTCGATCGGCGAAGGCGGGCGCTGGCGAAATGCTGTGCACCTCCACGACTGTGGTGATGGTGTCGCCAATGTCGGAAAATGACACATCTAAGCTCTTACCCTGCGCCACGTAGCGCTTTGGGAAGTTCGTCAGCGCATCCGAGACGGTCTCCATACCAAAAGCCGTATGCAGCTTCTTTGCAATCTTTGGCCCCACCACGATATTCAGGGGCGTGCGCGCATAATCCGAGCCGAGCCATCCGAGCATCGTGCTACTCGATTCCTACCTGCACCAGCTCATCGATGCCGGTTGCATCGTAGGCTACGACCTCCACAGGCTTGTCCAGCCGTGCCCGCACTTGCGCTATGTCAACGCCCTCAGCTCCGCGCCCGAGCAGCAGAGTCACTAGTTCCCCGCCGCCAGCCAACAGGTCTGAGATGGTCTCTGTGAGCGCGTCAGTCAGGGGCTTATCGACGTCCGCAGCGACTACAGCCGTTCGCGTGCCATTGGCGGCCTCTCCCATCGCATACGCAGCAACCGCCAGCGGCAGCTCAGCCGAATGCACGGCCAAGGCAGCAAGGCCAGCCGGAATGGAGGCTGTGGACACTACCGCGAGAGTCGGATTAGCCGCGGCAGCAGCGAATTCGATATCCGCCAATTCCTGGTCGCTGACCAGCCCATTTGGCAGCAGGATTACCTCATCCGCACCCCGCATGGCAGTCAGCGCCTTGGTGACCACATTGTCAGCGAACTCCTGGTCGGCGATGGCTGCGCGATCTGTGGGAGTGGATGTGGGAGTCGGAGCGGGGGTCGGGCTGATAGCAATCGCTCCCGAGGAGGTGATGAGATCATTCAGCGGACCGTCCGGCACTACCGCAATGAGGATGCGAGTGGACTCAGGTGTTGGTGCCGGCTCATCGAGCACCTCGATACGGATGCGTTCCGGACGACCGAAGTCAAGTGCTGCCTCGATAACCGCGCCCGGCTCCACTGTGTGGATGTGCACCATGTACTGCGCGGTCTGCGCATTACCAGCATCACCTGCGATGATGAGCGAATTGCCCAGCGGGTTCAACCGCTCTCGCAGCACTTCCACCGCCTGGGTATCCCCCAAGGAAATCAGGTACATGACCTCCATTTCAACGGTGGCTACGTGTGGCGCGTCGACATGCAAATCGACCGGTGCGGCTGCGCGGCCGCTGACTTCGTCGGCAAGCGCGTCGAGCAGAATGACCAACCCCGCGCCGCCGGCGTCGACCACGCCCGCCTGCTGCAGTGCCGGGAGCTGGCTGGGGGTTTTCGCCAGCGCGTCGCGAGCGGCATCCGCGATTGTGTCGGCGAGTTCCTCAATCGAGTCGCCCTCAAATTCCTCCGCGGCAATCGCGGCGTGCCGCAGGACTGTCAGAATCGTGCCCTCCACCGGATTGGCAATCGCTTGGGAAACATGTTGCACAGCTAGCTTTAGCGAGTGTTGTACCGACTCAACGCCAATGCCACTACCGGAGGCAGCCTCAGCCACCGCGCGAAAAACCTGCGAGAGCACAGTGCCTGAATTACCGCGGGCGCCGCGCACTGCACCGGCAGCTAGGGCCGCGGTGACTGCGCGAACATCGGAAGCGTCAGCCTTTTGCGCTTCCTCATAGGCCGAACTCAACGTCGCGAGCATATTCGACCCAGTATCGGAATCCGGTACTGGGAAGACATTGAGACTGTTGATCTCATCGCGGCGGGATTGAAGCGCGTCAATCCCCCGGGCAACCCAGCCGACAATGGCGGCAGAACCAATCTGCAAAGACATGAATTCCTATTCTAGCGTCCAGTCGATAGGGGTAGCTCCCTGACGAATCAGCGACTCATTGGCCCGGCTGAACGGACGCGACCCGAAGAACCCACGGGATGCCGACAGCGGTGACGGGTGCGGCGAACAGATGCAGTCCACGCCGGGGAGCCAACGCTGCAAACTCTGCGCGTCGCGTCCCCACAGAATGGCCACGAGAGGCTGATCACGGGCGACCAATGCTTTGATGGCATGCTCCGTGATTGCCTCCCAGCCCTTACCGCGGTGCGAGGCAGCAGCACCCGGACGTACGGTCAACACACGGTTGAACAGAGCTACGCCCTGCCTACTCCACGGAGTGAGGTCACCGTTGGAGGGAGTCGGGAGCCCCAGGTCGGAGGAATACTCCTTAAAAATATTCGCCAACGACCGCGGTACCGGCTTCACATCCGGCTGGACCGAGAAGCTAAGCCCCATCGCATGCCCCGGGGTCGGGTACGGGTCCTGACCGATAATGAGCACCTTGACCTCATCGAATGGATAAGTAAAGGCGCGCAGCACATCGGTGCCCGCGGGCAGGTAACCGTAGCCGGCCGCGTTCTCCTCGCGCAGGAACTGCCCCATCCGGTGGATGTCATCGGCCACTGGCTCCAGCGCCTTCTGCCACCCTTCTTCGACCGGCAACGGATCCATGTCATGCAGCCTTTCTTCTCAAAACCTCTTCGAACTCTTAAAAGGAAACCCAACCGGCATCGCGGGCAGGAGGTTTGCCGTCGATAAGCACCGAATCGAACTTTTCCTTCGACACCGTACCGATAGCGCGGAACCCCGTCGGAGGCTCCCCCGGCGTCGAACCGATCAGTGTGTGGTCCTCCCCGCCGGTGAGCACCCACTCCCACGGGTCGATGCCCAGGTATTCACCAGCGGCAATCTGCAACTCATCGGGCGCAATGGCACTGCTGTCAACTTCCAAAGTAACCCTGGAGGCCTGCGCAATAGCGCGGAGATCCACCACCAGTCCATCGGAATTGTCCGTCAGTGAACGCACACCTGTAGCTCGCGCCGTGGCACCCCTGCGGTATTCGAATTCGGGCGTACAGTGTGCTGCCACCAGCTGCGCAAACTCACTCGGAACCTTTGCCGGGCTTCCGCAGTGCTGAAGCAGCGCAAGGCCCGCAGCAGAGTAGCCGATGCGTCCCGACGCAATCACCGTATCCCCCGCGCGTGCTGCTGAGCGCAGCAGCGGCCGCCCAAGTCCACCGAGTTCGCCCATCGCACTGATGGAAATCACCAGAGAATCTCCGCTGACCATGTCACCACCGACGAGCTCCGCCGGACATTGCTTGCCTTCCTGCCACAACCCCTCGGCGATACCGGTGACCACACTCACCGGAGTATGCAACGGTGCTGAGATGGCGAAAAGCATGGCCGTTGGACGCGCACCCATCGATTCGATATCGGCGAAATTCTGTACTGCGGCCTTAGCTCCAACTTGCTGAGGTGTCGACCAGTCCAGGCGGAAATGGCGCCCTTCCACCAGCATGTCGGTGGAAGTGACAAAACGGGCGTTGGGGGTTGTCTGCGTCAAGACGGCGGCATCGTCGCCATTGCGTGCCGACGGGGCGATAGCCCGGATGGCCTCAATGACCCCAAACTCGCCAATATCGCCAATGGTCAATTCAGTCACAGTATCGAGTCACATTCCTAATAGTCGATGGTTAACCGTTAATAGCGGAACCCGTCTCGGTATTGCCCCCAACCAATTGGAGTTGGTACCGGACAACGTAGAATCAGGCCCATGGTAGACGCACCCCCATCGGGAGAAACAGTTCAGTCCAAGGGTAGCCGGACACGCGCGGGCATCGCACTCGCTATCGCCATTATCTCTATCCTCGGCATCATTTTTGCCGCAAAGATTTACCAGGATAATCAGGCGACAAAGCCAGTCGCGATTTCCAACCCGGAGCTTCCCGCCAATGACTCGCCCGAGTGTGCGGAACTGCTCGACCGACTGCCAGATCGCGCCGCAGGTCTGGTTCGCGCCGACATTGCAGAGCCGGCTCCAGAAGGTGCCGCTGTGTACCGAAACTTGGAACAAGACCGCATCACGCTGCGCTGTGGCGCGAACGTACCTAGCCAGTACAACGAACTGGGCAAGACCGAAGAGGTCAAGGGCATTTCGTGGCTGCGCGTTGTCGACAGTACCGACGAATCTTTGGCGACTTGGTTCACCGTCGGCCGTGAGCCAGTGGTTGCGATTACCGCCGAAGGAAATGCAAAGGCGGAGGACGCACTGCGTGATCTCGCCGAGGCGCTGCGCCCGGATTCCGAGTACAAGAACAAACCGGAGCGAGGCGGTGTCCCGCTGGCAGAATTGGCAGCTCCGGAAGCTGATAAGCGCTGTAGCGGCTTGGAGGCTGCCCTCCCCCGCGAGCTTGGCAACCGTCACCGTCTGAGCGCAGAGGAAATGCCGGCTGACATGCCGAAGGACATGGTCATTTGGGGCGGCACCCCAGCCGATCCGGTGGTGCTGCGCTGTGGTGTCGACGAGCCGGCTGGCTATAGCACCACCACGCAGCAGCTGACGCAGGTTGGCGACATTGTCTGGTTCAACGAACCAACGCTTTCCTCCGGTACCTCCGCCACCTGGTACGCCATGGGCCGGGAGCGCTTCGTCGCCGTTGAAATGCCGATGTCGGAGGCCAGCTCACTGATGCCGGTGCTCTCCTCGGTCATCGCTGACAACCTGGAGAACATCTCGCCGAGCGAAGAAAAGTAAGAACCAACTTCTATCGACGAGCTACCAGCGCCCGCTCAATCAGGGCGCTGAGCAGCTCCTCGTAGGCTACACCTGAGGCCGCAAACATCTGCGGGTACATCGAAATCGGGGTAAAGCCCGGCATGGTGTTGACCTCATTGATAATCGGGCCATTATCCGTGACAAAGAAGTCCACGCGAGTCAGACCATCAGAGCCCAGTGCCCTGAACGCCCGACGAGCATCCGTGTCCAGTGCCTTCAAAACATCCTCCGGCAGCTCAGCCGGGATCTGCGCCGAGACGACATCATCCAAGTACTTGGTCTCAAAACCGTAGAAGCCCTCGTCAGAGTCCTCCGTGCCACGCAGCAACGACGGAACTGATACCTGCAGGCTGCCGTCAGCACGCTGCAGCACACCAATCTCCACTTCGGCGCCGTCTACACCGGCCTCTACAATGACCTTCCAGTCGTGCTCTCGGGCCAGCTCTACCGCCGCATCCAGATTCGCCCAATCATCCACGCGGGAAATGCCAATCGACGATCCACCACGAGCAGGTTTAACGAACACCGGCAGGCCAAGGGGCTCCTTGTCCTCGTCGGAAAGCGACTCGCCGACATGCAAAACAACCTGCTTGCCGATAGGAAGCCCCGCTGCCTGCAAGAGATTCTTCGTGCGTTCCTTATCCATTCCCGCCGCGGAAGCGAGCACGCCCGGGCCGACATAAGCAATGCCGGAAAGCTCAAAGAGCCCCTGAATCGTGCCGTCCTCGCCGTGCGGACCGTGGAGGACCGGGAAGATGACGTCGACGGTGTCGAAAACCTCGCCGGCGCGATCACCGGTGACGAAGCGGAATTCACCGCGGCGTGACGGCGACGTGCTCAGCGCAACTTCCTCGCCCGGGATGACCTCCGGCATCGTACGCCCCTGCGTGCGCAGCGTATCCGTCTCACGCGTACCGACGGTCCAGACACCATCCTTGGTAATACCAATGGGAACCACTCGGAAGCGGTCCTCATCCAGGTGATCCATAATTGCGCCAGCCGAGACACAGGAGACGCTGTGCTCAGGGCTTGCGCCACCGTAGATGACGGCGACGGAAATGCGATCTGCAGACGAGCTATTCGACGAAGTCATGGTGACTTAGTTTAGCCCCGACCTCGTTGAAGTGGTTACTCCGACTTGCGGCTTCGCCCCATCAGCTTGCGAATTGTCTCATCGACCTTCGCGCCTTCGTGGCAGACGGCGTAAACGGCCTCAGTAATTGGCATTTCCACGCCATTGCGACGAGCGAGGTCACGGACCGAGATTGAAGAAATCACGCCCTCAGCAACC
The DNA here is from genome assembly GCF_001809925.1 of Corynebacterium sp. HMSC064H12. NCBI lineage: Bacteria > Bacillati > Actinomycetota > Actinomycetes > Mycobacteriales > Corynebacteriaceae > Corynebacterium > Corynebacterium sp. HMSC064H12. Next base: position 63,693 of record NZ_KV799352.1, read on the forward strand.
TGACCCCGCGTGGCGTGCTGCGCCTGCTCCATCGTGTCACCGCGACCGAGACGGTCACCGAAGGTGCGGTTACGCGACAGTGGCGAAGAACAGGTGGCCACCAAGTCACCGAGGCCCGCCAGCCCCGCGAAAGTCTTATCCTCTGCACCAACCGCGTCACCCAGACGAGTGATCTCGGCCAGCCCACGGGTGATGATGGTTGCCAACGTGTTCTCGCCCAATCCCTGACCAGCGGCCATACCGCAGGCCAGCGCAATGACGTTCTTGCAGGCACCGCCGATTTCGCAGCCGATCACATCGGTGTTGGTGTACGGGCGGAAGTAATTAGTGGCAACTGCCGCCTGAATCATCTTGGCATTGTTCTCATCAGCGCAAGCAATGACCGTTGCCGCTGGCTGCTCCATCGCAACCTCGCGGGCGAGGTTCGGGCCGGACAACACCGCAATACGCTCTGCTGGCAGGTCTGTGACCTCCGCAATGACCTCACTCATGCGCAGATGTGTCTCGCGCTCCACACCCTTGGCCAGGCTGAGCAGAATCGTCTCCGGCCCGATGAAGTCCTTCCAGACCTTGAGGTTGTCACGCAGAGTCTGCGAGGGCACGCCCAGCACCACCACATCCGCGCCCTTCAGCGCGGCCTCTGCATCCGAGGTGGCTTCGATGTTGCGCGGCAGCCCCAGACCAGGCAGGTAGTCGTGGTTTTCGCGGCTGATCTGAATACGCTGTGCCTGCTCCGCGCGTCGCGACCACAGCCGTACAGGATTGCCCGCATCAGCAAAAACCTTGGCGAGCGTCGTGCCCCACGAGCCCGCACCCATCACTGAAACCTGCACCATCGCCGCGACCTTCCTCCGTTAGTCTCTAATCTCCAACAAGTCTAGCGAGACGTTCTCACACTGCGATACTAAACTAGGTCGGCGACAAAGGATTGAAAGGGAATTCACGATGATGCACGAAGAGGACAAGGACCTCAAGGGCGATACCTCCGTGACCGGTCGCCTGCGCCAGATTCCAACGAAGCCAGGTCAGGATGTCACCAAGCCGACCTTCGCGGCCGGCGCGGTTCTATGGCGCGGCGATGTCCACAACCCTGAAATCTGCGTGATTCACCGTCCCTCCTACGACGACTGGTCGCTGCCGAAAGGCAAGCTCGACGCCGGTGAGAACCTCATTGCCACCGCCGTCCGCGAGATCTGGGAAGAAACAGGCTACCGAGTCCGGCTGGGCAAGCTCGTCGGCAGCGTCTCTTACCCTGTCGCCGGACGCACGAAGCTGGTCTGGTACTGGACCGCTGAGGTTCTCGACGGCGAATTCAAACAGAACTCCGAGGTCAACGAGCTTCGTTGGGTCTCCTGGGACGAAGCCGAGGAGCTGCTGTCCTACGACCTCGACCGCGACGTGCTGGTCAAGGCCCGCAAGCGCATGAACAAGGAACCGGACACCCGTCTCATTCTGGTTCGCCATGGGCGTGCGCACCGTCGCACCAACTGGAACGGCAATGATGCACTGCGGCCACTGGATAAGAAGGGACGTCGTCAAGCGGAACTGCTCGTCTCTGCCCTGGAAGGCTTCCGCCCCGAGCGGATCTACTCCGCCGAGCCCGTGCGTTGCCAGGACACCGTCGCGCCACTCGCCGCAGAGCTGGGCATGCAGGTCACAGTCGACGAACGGCTTGGCGACGAGCACTGGATTGCCAACCAGGTGGAGTCCAAGAAGGCCTTCGAGGACATTGTCGCGCTCGGCGGAGTCAGCGTGATCTGCTCTCAGGGCATCACCATCCCAGACCTACTTGCCGCCTGGTCCGCTGAGGGCACCCTGCCATTCGACGAGGAAATCTTGTGCAAGAAGGGCTCTGCCTGGGTGCTGGGCTTCAACGACGGTGTGATGACCACGGCTGATTACTACGCCTCGGCGCTGCCGGTGAAGTAGCCCCTACAACCTCGGATCCATCGGCTCTGACTCCAGCGCCAACACGCCGAAGACAGGGACGTGGATTCGATGCAGAGGCTCGCCCGCCGCTAGACGTTCCAGCGACTCAATGCCGAGGGCATACTCGCGCAGCGCCGATGACTGCTTGTGCTGCAGATTTCGCCGCTTCAACCGTTCTTGACGCTGCGGGTGCAGGTAGTCATGCCCATAAATCATGCGCAGATACTCCCGCCCCCCGCACCTTCATGCCGGGCTGCACCTGGCGGTCCACTGCCGCGTTTTCCATTGGCTTGACGACGGCCCCCTCCCCGCCCGACTCTGTCAGCTGCAACCACCACTGCGATGCGGCCTCTACCTGTTCCGGGTCACTGGGGTCGAGGACGAAGCAGCGCGTCTGCTGGTAGATCTCACTGTCAGCTGCTACCAGCTGGTTCGCGATATCCAAGTGCCATGAGTGCGGCTTGTGGTGCCAGGTGGCATCCTCACTTGCCAGCACTTGGAAGGGTGCGAACTGAATCTTGTTGTCGCTGTCGACATAGCGGTTGTAAGCAGCGCGGAACTTCTCGAGCTCGTCCAGAGTCTGTTCTGGAGCGGAACCGCCGACCTCTATTCCCCTGTCGGTTGCCGCCTGCAGAGCGGCCGCGAGCTGTTTGGCAGCACCAATACCGGCGGCAGCAGTGGGTGCATAGATGTCGTCGATAAGCCCTTGTGCCTTGAGATTCCAAGGCAATACTTCGCCGTCGAGCAGGACCCAGTCGCCGAATTGGTCGAAAAGCCCGGCGCGCTCTGCGGCCTTGGTCATTTCGTCGAGTGCTGGATTCTTACCGTCGAAGAAGGCGCGTCCGGTACGGGTATATGCGTAGGTGCTAGCACCGAAACGGGTCTTTGCCCCTGGCCGGATCAGGCAGAGCACGGCTCGGGAACCCATGTGCTTTTCCTGACAAATGACCTGGTCAGTGTGTTCAGCGTAGTAGCGGAATGCCTCCTCCGGGTGTTCCAGGAAGCCTTCCCGCTGTGAGGTCGGCGCCGGTGACATGGTCGGTGGCAGGTAAGGAATTCTCTCGGGCGCGAGCGTGAAACGGCTGATGGTTTCCAGCGCTGCAGCCGCGCGGTCACTATCAATGCGGATGCGTCCATGGCGCCCAGTCTGGATACCATCGACGTCTAACACGTCAGTGATACGCAGCTCGGACTCCGGTCGGTTGGTGGTCTTGTGGGATGGGGCCTCCCACCACGTCTGCTTTGCATCGACCTGCACGTTCTCTAGTTCGGGATAGCGCAGCGCAGAGAGCTTACCGCCGAATACGCAACCGGTGTCGATGCACATGGTGTTATTGACCCAGCGCAGACGGTCCGCTTCCATGTGGCCATAGACAACACGGGCGGCACCGCGGTAGTCCGCCGCCCAATCCAGACGTTCTGGCAGGCCATTTTCATCGAGCTTGCCAGTAGTCGCACCGTAAAGCGCGAACTCGCGGACTTTTCCAGAGGCCCTGCCATGGAGGTGCTCAGGCAGTCCCGCGTGGGCTACGACCAGGGCTCCGTCATCAAGCACGTAGTGCACAGGCAGGTGGTCGATGAAGTCGCGGACGTCTTTCCGGAACTCCTCACTTTCGCCTGCGAGCTGAGTGAGCGTTTCGGCCAGCCCGTGGCCCGTGGTGACGTTGTGGCCGTCGAGGGCGCGCACCAACTTAGAGTCGTGGTTTCCGGGCACGCAGAGAGCATTGCCGTCCGAGACCATCCCCATGACCAGCTTCAAGACGGCTGGGCTATTGGGGCCGCGGTCAACGAGGTCACCAACAAAAACTGCCGTACGGCCATCTGGGTGATGAGCATTGCTGCCATCCGCCGAGAGCTCGTAGCCGAGTTTCTCCAGCAGTGCGGTCAGCTCGTCGAAGCAACCGTGGACATCGCCGATGATGTCGAAAGGGCCGTGGAGATCGCTGCGATCGACCTTCAGCGGCACACGTTCAATGGTGACGTTGTCGATTTCCTCCGCGGAATTCAAGATAAAAACGTTGTGAATCTTCTCGCGCTTCAGGTGCTTGAGCCCTCGGCGCAGGTCACGGTGCTGACGCCCCAACACCTCCACTCCGAAGTTGCGGTCAGTGCGCTGCCTGTGCCGCTCCTTCACCTCCGCCAACGGAAGATTCAAAACGATAGCAGCACTCAACGCATGGTGTCTGCGCGCCAGCTTCACGAGCCGGGCGCGGTCCTGCGGTTTCACATTCGTCGCATCGACCACGGTGAGTAAGCCTGCTTCCAGGCGCTTGCCGACGATCGTCTCCAGCAGCTCAAAAGCAGGCGTCGTCGCCACCTGGTTATTCGGATCGTTGGAAACAATGCCGCGACAGGTATCCGAGGACACAACCTCAAACGGGCCGAAGTGCCGTGCCGCAAACGTCGACTTTCCAGCGCCAGAGACACCGATCAGCATGACCAAGCTGAGGTTAGGAAGCGAGATGGTACTCATAGTTAGCTCTCCTCTGCTGCGGTGAAGTCGTACGAAAAGACTGCCATTTGTGTTGGTTGGCCATAGGTTTCGTGCACGTCCCCAATACCGTCGAAGTCCACCAGATAACCGAATTTCTCGGCCACGCCCTTCGCCCACTGGCGAAACTCCGCGCGACTGAACTCGAAACGGTGATCCAGGTGTCGAAACTGCCCGGGCGCTAGGTTTGGATAGCACGCGTTGTAGTCGCTGTTCGGTGTGGTGACGATGACGTACTGCGGGCGTGCGAGCCCAAAGACGTTGTTCTCCAACGCGGGCAGCCGGTCGGCATCGATGTGCTCGATGACCTCCATCAGGATTGCCACGTCCATGTTCGCAATGCGCTCATCGGCATAGGTGACCGAGGATTGGAAAAGCTCAACCCGCGCGGCTTGGCGCTCCGGCATGCGATCTAGGTTGAGCGCCTTGTGCGCCTTACGAAGCTCCCCCACAGAAACATCGGTACCAACGATCTGCGCGATTCGCGGATTCTCCAGCATCGGCCCCAGCAACACGCCGGACCCACAGCCGATGTCCACAACGCTGCGCGGGCGCAGGCTAAATACCTCACGCAGGACCCGCTCTTGACGCTGTCGATTAAGTGGCTTGGCTGGCTGGTCACCGCTGAACAGTTCGATTGCAGCGGCTTCCCCAGCAAGCTTCACGACGGCCTCGTTGACCAGGCCTTCTTGATCCGCAAGATAGCGCCCCAGGATTCTCTCCCGCTGTGGGTGCTCCGGTAGCCAGTCCCGCGCACGCGCGGCGAGCTTGTCGATTTCCCGGTCATCGACCCAATAGTGTTTCCCACCGTCGAGGACGGGCAGCAGAATATACAGGTGATTGAGCAAATCGCGGACGGTTGCCCTACCCGAAAGCGTTACCGTCGGTGAGAACTTCTGGCCGGCAATATTGTTCGAAAAATCGCAGGCGACGTTCCACCCCAGCGGTTCGAACAGAGCCCGGATTTCTTCCTCGGTGCCGGGTACCGCGGCGACTGTCGCGGTGATGTCGCTCGGGGTTTCGTCGTAAGGCGAGGGCTTTTCCATGACCATCGCCGTGGAGAAGACGGACTTCAGCGCCACTGTCATAAGCGATGACGCGGCCCATTGCCGGTCATTGATGTAGCCGGTCAGATTGAACGTATCAGCGCGGTACTGCTTGAGTTTCAGCAGATCATCACGGTCAATATCAACCCAAAGGGCTGCCGTGCATTCGGCATCGGTAGCCGTGGGGAAAAAGACTCTGGCAACACCGAACTTTAACTCGGACTCATGCACGCGATCGGGATGCTTTCGCAAAATAAATCCCAAATCGCGTGCCGATTCAGCAGGCGAAGATTCACCGAGCCGAGAGTGTTTAGTGATTGCCAGATACATACGGCAAGTCTAACGCCTACATCGTCTTCGGCTTGTGGGCCGGACGACTCTTCTCGTAGGCCACAATGTCCGCTTCGTTGCGCAGGGTCAGGGAGACGTCGTCAAGCCCTTCCATCAGACGCCAGCGGGTGTAGTCGTCGACCTCGAATGGGAAGACCTGCTCGCCGGCCTCGACGGTGCGGGTCTCCAGGTTGACGGTGAGCTCCATGCCCGGGTTAGCTTCCAGCAGCTTCCACAGCAGCTCGACATCGGACTGCTGCATCTGTGCGGCGAGCAACCCCGCCTTGCCGGCGTTTCCGCGGAAGATGTCGGCGAAGCGGGAGGAGATGACGACGCGGAAGCCGTAGTCCATCAGTGCCCACACGGCGTGCTCGCGGGAGGAACCGGTTCCGAAGTCCGGCCCTGCTACGAGGATGGAGCCCTTGGCGTACTCCGGGCGGTTGAGCACAAAGTCGGACTCGTTGTTGCGCCAGTTGCTGAACAGGCCATCCTCGAATCCGGTGCGGGTGACGCGCTTTAGGTAGACGGCCGGGATGATCTGGTCGGTGTCGACGTTGGATCGCTGCAGGGGAACGCCGACGCCGGTGTGAGTATCAAACTTTTCCATGGTGAAAGGTCCTTAGAAGTTCTGCTTGGGTCTGTTGTACAAAGATCGGCGGTTAGAGTCAGTTAGAGATCAGCCGGTGCTGCGAAGTGACCGGCGACGGCAGTGGCTGCGGCGACAGCCGGGCTGACCAGGTGGGTACGACCACCCTTGCCCTGGCGGCCTTCGAAGTTGCGGTTGGAGGTCGAAGCGCAACGCTGGCCCGGGGTCAGCTGATCCGGGTTCATACCCAGGCACATGGAGCAGCCCGGCATGCGCCATTCAGCGCCTGCCTCTTCGAAGATCTTGCCCAGTCCCTCTTCTTCAGCCTGTGCGCGGACCTTTGCGGAGCCCGGCACGATGAGCATCTGGACGCCGTCGGCAACCTTGCGGTCCTTCAGTACGTCGGCGACGGCGCGCATGTCCTCGATGCGGCCGTTGGTGCAGGAACCTACGAAGACCACGTCGACCTTGACGTCGCGCATCGGGGTGCCCGGCTTCAGATCCATGTACTCCAGTGCACGCTCGGCGGCGATGCGGTCGGAGTCCTCGGCGATGAACTCCGGATTCGGCACGGTCTCACCCAGCGGCACTCCCTGGCCAGGGTTGGTACCCCAGGTAACGAATGGAGTCAACGCGGAACCATCGATTTCGACGACCTTGTCGAACTTCGCGTCCTCGTCAGTAACCAGGGACTTCCAGTATTCGACAGCCTCGTCCCACTGCTCGCCCTGCGGCGCGTGCGGGCGACCCTTCAGGTATTCGAAGGTGGTCTCGTCCGGAGCAATCATGCCAGCGCGGGCACCGGCTTCGATGGACATATTGCAGATGGTCATGCGGGCTTCCATCGACAGCTTCTCGATGGCCTCGCCGCGGTACTCAATGACGTGGCCCTGACCACCGCCGGTGCCAATCTTGGCGATAATCGCCAGAATCAGGTCCTTGGCGGTAACACCATCCTGCAGTTCGCCGGTGACATTGACCGCCATGGTCTTGAAAGGCTTCAGCGGCAGGGTCTGGGTAGCCAGAACGTGCTCAACCTCAGAGGTACCGATACCGAAGGCCATGGCGCCGAAAGCACCGTGAGTTGCGGTATGCGAGTCACCACAGACGACGGTGGTGCCCGGCTGAGTCAGGCCCAGCTGTGGGCCGACGACGTGCACGATACCCTGCTCGCGGTCGCCCATCGGATGCAGGCGGATACCGAACTCCTCGGCGTTCTTGCGCAGTGTGGCAATCTGGGTACGAGAGGTCGGTTCCTCAATCAGATTGATTTTGCCGCCGGCGACAGTGGTCGGAACGTTGTGGTCCTCGGTTGCGATGGTCAAATCCGGGCGGCGTACCTTGCGCCCTGCCAGACGGAGGCCATCAAAAGCCTGCGGCGAGGTAACCTCGTGGACGAGGTGCAGATCGATATAAATCAGATCTGGTTCGCCGTTGTCGCCTTGCTTGACTACGTGGTCACGCCAGACTTTCTCGGCCAGAGTCTTCGGGCTGGTGTCCGTGGTGCGCATAGTGGGTGAGCCGCCTTCCGGATATATCTCTTTTATCTCAAGGAATGAGATGTTAATATCATGGCATGGGACAGATTAGCACATCCGAGACGCCAGCTCTAAGTGGCATTAAGGTTCTCGACCGTTCGGTACTCATTCTCAAGTCTGTTGCAGAAACTCCACGCACCCTCGCCGAGCTCTGCGACGACACCGGCCTGCCCCGCGCCACCGCCCATCGGCTGGCCACGGCGTTGGAAGTACACCGCCTTGTCACCCGCACTCCGGACGGCCGCTGGACGACGGGCCCCGGCCTCACCGAGATCACGCCTGTCACAACCGACCTGCTTGCCGACGCCGCAGCGCACATCCTCCCGAAGCTAGTAGAGGTAACCGGAGAGTCCGTGCAGCTCTACCGTCTCACCGGCGACACCCGCACTTGTATTGCCTCCATGGAGCCCGCCACCGGCCTGCGTAACACCGTGCCAGTTGGCTCTCGCATGCCGCTAACCGCGGGTTCCGCTGCACGTGTTCTGCTGGCTTTTGGCCCGGCCAATCTCGCTGAGCGCATGCTGCCCGATGCCGACTTCAACGAACAGGACCTCGACGACTGCCGACGTCTCGGCTGGTCCGAGTCCATGGGCGAGCGCGACCCCGCACTCGCCTCTGTCTCCGCCCCGGTTTTCGACGGCAACCACCGCATGATTGCAGTCCTATCCGTCTCCGGCCCCGTGGAGCGCATGACTCCGTCGCCCTATGAATGCTGGGGCGCAAAGGTTCTCGCCGCCGCTGAGGAGATGAGCTCCCGACTGTAATGCCCGCTTACCGTCACCTTGTCCTACTTCTGTCCATGTTCGCGGCGGTCGGTTCGTCCGTCGTTCACATGGGTGTGCCTTTTCTCATCCCATCCCTGCAGGAAAACGGTTTAAGCCTCTCCGCCGCCGGTCTCGTCGCAGCAATGCCGGCGGCCGGTATTGTTTTCACACTCATCGCCTGGGGCTGGTTTGTCGACCGCTACGGCGAACGCGCGGCTCTGTTCGCAGGCCTTACTTCTACCGCCTTGACGACGGGGCTTGCGGCGCTGGCTTCGTCGTCAAGCCCGGCCCTGCTCGGGGCCGCGCTCTTCCTCGCCGGATGTGCGGCGGCGAGCGTGAATTCTGCATCCGGCCGCGTGGTGTCGGGCTGGTATCCGCCGCATCAACGCGGTACTGCGATGGGCATTCGCCAAATGGCGCAACCCCTCGGCGCGGCTTTGTCCGCAGTGACCATGCACCCGCTGGCGCAGAACTACAGCATCGGAGTCGCACTCGCGATGCCCGCAATCCTGTGCGCCGTGCTGGCGTTGCTTGTACTGATAGGCGTGAAGAATCCCCCTCGCCCTGATGCCTCGAACCCCACCGTCACGGCCAGCCCCTACCGGGACGGCAAGTACCTCGTGCGCATCCACATCGCCTCGGCGCTGCTGTCCTGGCCGCAGTCGATGATGGGTGCCTACATTCTGGTGTGGTTGCTGTCTGTGGGGTACTCCGATGGCACGGCGGGCACAATTGTGATGGTCTCGCAGCTGCTCGGTGCCGGATCGCGAGCACTGATGGGTGTGGTCTCTGACCGAGTGCGATCTCGCATCCGCCCCTACCGCTGGGTCTCGGGTGCGACCTTTGTTTTGGCTGTCGCAATGATGATTGCCAGCTGGGCTGATTGGCGCACGCTTGGAACTTTGCTGGTCTGCGCACTGGCCGTTGCTGTGGTCAGCCCGAATGGACTCGCCTTCACCGCAGTTGCTGAATACGCAGGCCCCTTCTGGTCCGGACGCGCTATGGGTACGCAGAACACGTTCCAGAACATTATCTACGCTGCAACGCCTCCGGTTTCGGGTGCGATTGTGGCCGCTGCGGGCTTCCCCGCGCTGTTTGCCGTCACGGCTCTGTTCCCCGCCGCCGCGCTGGGTATTGCGCCACGAGAAGACCAGAACCGCAACGGGCGGGTGCGGGTCGAGCTTGACTAGCTAGCTCCGCGCCCACCAAACAAATCGAGCCACGCACGCGCACCAGTGCACAGCCAGCAAACACAGCAGCCCAGCGCTGGCCACGTATAGCCACTGCACGCCGGTAATGTCACCCAGGCTGTGCGTACCAAGACTCAGAGTGCCCACGGGGAAGGTTGCACCCCACCAACCAGGGCTGTATCCGGCCCAACTGATTACGGCGCGGGTGAATCGTCGTAAAGCGATGGCGGCGAGGAAGACACCGACAATGAGCACAGCGGTGCCGTAAGCGACAGCGGAGGTTCGGTTGAAAAGCAGCTGCGCAGCGGCCGTGGACTGACCGACCAGCCCGAGCGGAATCCAGGCAGTACCGGCGATGGAATCGGGGATGCGCATGGCGCCAGAGAACAGCGCGACGTAGCAGCGTACGAAAACCGGCAGAACCGTAATCAGCGCCATCCAAAAGAGTATTTGTGCGCAGACGTGATAGAACGTGCCGTAGTCAACGCTCAGCTGTGCGCCACTTGTCGCCGCCACCATCGGGGCGACTAGCGCGAGGCCCCACTGAAAAGTTGGTTCGCCTTCGAATCCTCGCAGTTGGCGAAGGCTGACGTAGATTGCCAGCGGCGCACCGATCCACCAGGACATCAGCTGCCACGATGAGTTACTAGCTAGCGCAGTCGCAGCACTACCGAGAGCCATGATGCCCATCGAGAGCATGCCCCACGGCGCCATCAGCTTCGAGTGGAAAGGCGGGTTTCGAAGGCGCAGCCAGCCGACCACCATAAAGCCGAGAATGCCCACCGCCATGACTAGAAGAAGCTCCGGAATCACCGGCACCTCATGGATGTGCGCAAGTGTGGCGAAGATGGACGTACCCATCAGAGATCCTGCCCACGCGGGCCCGGCGGGTGCCAGCACATCACGGCGAGAAGAGTTGGTCATGCTCATACCGTATTTGTTCTTGCCACAGCTACAGCTATCACCAAACTCTGTGAGGGGTACCATAAATGCATGTACCCCTCCGCTGTGGCCGAACTCGAAGCACTTCTCACCGCCGCCCGTGCAGGCTCGATCTCCAAGGCCGCGCGTGAGCTAGGCATCAATCAGCAGACCATGTCCGCACGCATCGCGCGGGCGGAAAAAGCGCTGGGAATCACCGTCTTCGAACGCTCCCCCTACGGCGTATCTCCCACGGAAAACGGGCAAGTGCTTATCGACGCACTCCCAGACCTCCTCGCCGCCTGCCACAGGTTTTCGGGCATTGCCGCCAGCTTGCGTTCCGACGATGTTCCCCGCCACCTCACCCTTGCGGTGTCCAATACTGTCGCTGAGCTCTACTACCCCGGCTGGGCCGCCGAGTTCCACCGGCAACATCCCGCAGTCAAACTGTCAATGGTGCAGGCAAACTCCCGTGAGGTGCGGCAACTAGTGGCCAACAGTGCGGTGGACTTCGGCCTGGTAGAGGGCGAGGCTGGTCGACACGACCTCGAAGAGCGGATCATCGGCACCGATGAGCTGGTCCTCGCTGTGCCGACGGGGCATCCGTGGACTGAGCGGGCCGAGATATTCATCGAGGAACTGCGCACTACCCCGCTGGTTATTCGCGAACCCGGTTCCGGCAGTAGAAAGGTCGTGGAAGATACACTGGGGAATCTCGCCGAACCCGCGGGAGAATTTGGTTCCCTTTCGGCACAGCGTGCTGGCATGATTGCGCTGGCAGCGCCAACAATCATCGCCCGCGGCGCAATTCGCGATCAGGTAACGCTCGGGCGCATCGTCATCGTCCCCACCCGCACCCGTTTTACTCGCAATCTCAGCGTAGTTATGCGTCGCGGCAGTGAAGCTAGTGGGGACATTTCGGAATTTATCCGCATTGCAAGTCCTATACTTAGCAAGCATGAGCAATCCCAATGATGAACTCTTTTCCTCTGACCGCTATGATGCCGGCATCCAAATTCGCCGCGAGGTGATGGGCGACGAATTCGTCGATGCCGCCCTCTCTCGCAACGCCGGCTCCGACGGAGAGACCCTGCAGAAGCACATCACCGCCACCGTCTGGGGCTCCGTCTGGAGCCGTGAAGGACTGGCCAAGCGTGATCGCTCCCTGCTCAACATTGGAATGCTCGTCGCTCTGCGCGCCACCGAAGAATTGCGCGGCCACATCAAGGGTGCCCTCGCCAACGGCCTGACCCGCACCGAGATCACCGAAGCCATCGTCCACGCTTCCGGCTACTGCGGCGCACCGGCCGCACTGTCCGCGATGAAGGTCGCGCAGGAAGTGCTCGTTGCTGAGCTCGGACCGCTTGACGACGACGATCGGTAGGTAGCCCACGGGCTCGCAGGCCCCGGTCGCCGCGTAAGCACATCAGTGATGCGGCGCAGCAGCCACGACAGCGGCAGGGCAAAGGCAGCGGTGACGATTGCCACTGCCAACATCGAGCCTTGGAAGGTCTGATAGCCCATCAACGTCATCACCCAGTCCATGACCAGCACGTGGACGAGGAAGAACTCGTATGAGACCTCTCCCAACCAAATCATGGCTGGATGACGAAGCCACCTGACCTCCGTACCCAGCGCAATCGGGGCCACGAATGCACCAGCGGACAGGCCATACAGCGTGGTCTTCCACAACGCCTGGTCGACATCATCCGGCACCAAGGTTGCTGGCCCCACGTGGGTGGTTGTGGATAGGAAAAACAGGACTAGCGCTATCAGCCAGCTGGCCGCCAAATTGACGCGCCAGCCAACTTTTCGCCCGTAGGCCAGCAGCATACCGATGGCGAACCAGTCGAAATACGCCATCGGCCACAGCCGTGCCACTACCGGCAGCAGCTCTTCTTGATGCGACAGCACAGTCCAGACCGGGCCAATGAGACCAAAACCAATAATGATGGCCAACGTTGGGCCAGGTCGCAGGCGCCCCTTAGTAATCGTCCAGATGCCAAGTCCCACCAGTGGCAACACCAGGTAGAAGCCGACTTCCACCACCATCGACCACATCTGCGGCAAGCCCGGGTGGATCCAGCCGAATTGGAGCGTCTGAGTAAAAGACATCGACCGCAGCCAGCCCTGCAAACCCCCACCCGATGGTGGCGGGTCATCTGCGGCATGAATGAGGAATGCCGCAGTAACCACAATCCAGTAGGCCGGCAGAACTCTCTTCGCGCGACTGGTGAAGTACTTCCGCAAGTCCGGTCGATTCGCAGGGACGTCGTCAGGCGAACCGAGCCAACGCCCTGTGAGCAGAAACGCACTGAGCACGAAGAAGATGGTGACGCCAATTTCGAATCGACCGTTGAGACGCCCCCCACCAATCGTCCGTGTAATGTCCAGTCCAGAACGCGGCATGCGTAAGCAGGACACCGAACGCACCGATGGCTCGAATGCTGGTCAGCTCCGGAACGTAGGAGGACTTGGCCGAATTCATGCCAATATTTTATGACTGCAAACTACTTGGCGTGCTCGTTTTGGCACAAGCCCGGTCTACAAAATCTTGCTACCTCAGTACACACCCCGGAAACTGTTCTGTGACCAGCGAGGTTCAAATATTGATGCGGAAGGTCTGGTTCCCCTACCGTGCTCAGCAATCCTATCCAGCTAGCGGGGGCATTGTCCCAATCGCGAGTTGGAAATAAAAGTCGAAGTGCTTCTGCTTCTCGTAGAAGCGGAGGAAACACTCATGCTGAAAGCGGGTTACTTTTTGGGTATCCGTATGTCTATATACGGTAACGGGAATTGGGTTCTTGCCGTTTTTAAGACAGATCTAGACGATCATCATGTGAAGAAAGATTATGGTTTTTCCCATATTTTCTCTCGATAAGAACCATCGCTTCGAGAATTTTTACGATAACTCTATTAGTCGAGATGGAAGCGCATTTTTCTTCAGCTCGTCTTAGCTCTGGAAGGGTAGACTTTATCCATACTTTTGCTGCTGGAGCATTGTCTATCTCTTCTTCACGGAGAACTGACTCCAGGATGTCAATGACATCGTGGAGCGACAAGTCCGTTTCAGGAGGAAATTTTGCCATTGCATCTCTCCAGAGTTCGTGTTTCTTTAATGGTGAACCTAGTTGAGGGAAAAGCATGAAGAGAATAGCAGTTGCATCTATCGCTTCCTTTTTTCGCTGTGTTTTGGCCTAAGCGGAGTTGCTGCGGCATCGCCTTCTGCCGAAACAGCAAATGGCATGGCTGCCACTACTCTAGCCGGGAATGACCTATACGGAAGAGTAATCAGTGTGCACTTATCAGCGAACGACTGTGAGACGGCTAAGTTTCGGTACTGGCTTGTAACCGATGCATTTGGCTCAGTTACGTGCATCCCAGACCCTAATAACGATGGAGATTGGTTACTCATCACTACGTAAGCACGTTATACGCGTTATACGCGAGATTCTTCACTCGCGTATCTATGAACTGTGCCAACGAAGTACCCAGTTTCCTGTGCTATCGCTCGGATGGTTAGGCTCCTGGCACGTAGCTCGCGTACGCGTTGGCGTTTTTCAACTGCTCGAGCGAGATAGCTCGCTCTTGGCTCGCTTGTACAATTAGAAATTGCACGGGTAAATACTCCGGTTTTTCAGCAAGTTCCCGAACTGACCACCCCTTTCGTGGATAACCCGGATATCTATTTCTTGGATCCCTACTCATGGCCAGCCTCAATCCATTTGTCGGTTTCAGCTCTTCTTCCTTGACGTTTGCTACGAGATTCTCTCCCTCGTGCGCTTTGGATGGTGCTAAAGGTTTCTTCGTAGATTGCTGAGCCGTCTGCTCACATGCGTGAGCGGTTGACGATCCATCAGTGGATAGATCGGGCAATCTGGTCGACTTCGCGTGTGGAAAGTGGTCCGCTGAAGAGTTCTGGTTCATGGATTGCGCTGCGGTTTGGATAGCGAGACCAAGCCCATCGGGGTCGCCGAGGTGGTGGCGGATTTCGAGATAGGCTCAGGTGCGTGCTGATTCGAATAGTGCGCAGTTGCGGCCTAGCCCGACCAGATTTTGCAGCGGGTTTTCTTCCAGGACTTCGGTGGCATGAAGCCGGTTTCGGTCAGCCAGAAGGCTAGTTCATCAAGTGTGTAGAGTTCGACAGCGCTCAGAATATACTGCGCAAATGCGTGCACCGGCTGCAATCTCAGAGTCGAAGGTCGGACAAGAAGTACTCCTCGCTGAGCTCAGCTCATTTGAAGACAGCAATGAGTAGTGAGTCCACGGACTCGTAAGTTGACCTTCACATGCACGGTGCTACAGAAAAATCATCCGTGAAATTCACCGTCGGGGAACGCGTCAGCCCACGTGCTTTCATCCCTGCCAAGCGCATCAATAATCTTTTCAATGAGCCCGGCATGAGCCTTGATGTCGAGCGCAGGTGGATCCGGCATCGTAATACAGTCTCTCGGATTGAACGTATCGAGATACTTCTCAGCCCACGAGATCCACGGGCTGTCAGGCTCAATTCGCTTCACATATTCGAGATAGGAACACACCGCTTCAAACTTTTTTAACTCCTGAGAGCGCTGATACAACGCGTTGAAATAGAAATCCTTCGCGACAGTCTTCGCAGCGATTGGCTTAGCGAACTCATATTGCTTCGCTCGGAGCGCCCTCTCTCTGCCCGCAATCTCATAATCTGTCTTCTTCCAGAATTCTCGAATTTGATGCCACTTGAAATAGGCCTCAATGCCGTCGGCAAACGCTTCTGAGTTCTTCTTCGAATCACGAGCGGACATCCCTCGAAATTCAAGGACAAGTTGACCATTCGGGATTTTTTCCCAGAAGCGCCTCATCTTTTCGCCCTCGTGCCAACGGTTGTGATAATCGATTTCATCTTGTGTTGGCTCACGCTGCACACGGTTATATCTCTCGCGGAACTTGAGATCTTGAAGATCGAAATCAAAGCCGAGCTTAACTGCACGAAGCACTTTCTCTTTAGACCATGAGTCGTACCAAGTCTCTAGTTCTATCCGTCCACCGTTCAGTTCAATCTCTGTGAAGAGCACATGCAAAACTCGCTTAATCCGCAATTGCACATCGGAACTAAACTGCCTCTTGTAGTATCCAAACGCTTCGACAGCTTTCTTATTGTATTTCGCCACGCGTTTATCGCCACGTAAAATCTCCCTCCACCCAACCAGTTTCATTGGCTCAATAGAGATAACAGCGGCCTTGAATCGGGGCTTCTCCTGGCCATATACGTAGGTACTTCCTGCGTAGTCAAAAACGTGGCCATCTTCCAACCAAGACCTATCACGGGATAGTTTCGCCGCCGCCGGTAACCAGAAGTCGCGAATCTCACCGGCCGAGGCCACGATTGTGAAAACGTCGAGGTCTGACTCTCCAATACCATGGCGTATTCGAGCCATGTAAGGAGTTAAATCAACTTCAGGCTCGTCGGGTTTTGGCGTTGGTTTTGGTTTTCTCAATGTGGAGGGTACCGGTGGCTCCTTCGCCGCCGTGTTCTTCCGCCGCTTCTTATTGACTACAAGCGCTTCGGTACCGGCGTAAACCCTCTCACCACGTTTTGTAGCTACAGCCTTCCACTTATCACCGTGACCTGAAATCTTGACTAACTTGTGCCCCTCTAGCATGCGCGCTGTATTCTTATAAAATTCATGCGGAGGGTCACCGGCGCAACCATCCACGATCCATCCAAGAATCTTCTTCTGTCTGCTGGTTAGCTCTTTCGCAGCCATACCTCTATTGTCACCCACCCCAATAGCAGCGAAAAAGAGTTTCTTGCTGCTAACCCTGTAATTGTCATGGAATAGGGTTGAAGGACATTTGAAAAGGCAAAATCCCGATTCGCATTCAGCCGAATCGGGATCCCGTGTCGCAAATTCCGTTTTCATGAACTGTCTAGGTCAGAAAAGCGAAACTGCCACTTTGTACCCCGTACGGGATTTGAACCCGTGTT